>NZ_JAUBRI010000056.1:0-43990 GCF_036701795.1 Microcoleus sp. N9_A1 | reverse complement strand
ATATGAGGACGCCCAGACATTTTAATGTTCTCCTTTACTTTTCATGTAACTCTAGCATAACTTTAGAAAAATGGTATTAGTATTTCTTCACATATCCTGCTTTGAGTCTATGATATATGCCTTATGGCGTCCTTGTGTTTAAAGCCCGTTATCGCGTACCGCTGATGAGTCAATTAACCAATCCACCACAATCCCAACCAATTTCTCGAAGAACCGCCCTCAAATTCCTCGGAGTCGGTGCCGCCGGCGGGCTGCTGGGCTACTCTCGATTTTCCAAGCCAGAGCCCACCATTTTTGTGCAAGATTCTCTTGACTTGCCGCGAATGCTGAATAACCGCAAAACCGTTGCAGTTGTCGGGGGCGGCTTAGCCGGGCTCGCCTGTGCTTACGAACTCTCCCAGCGAGGTTTCGCCGTAACATTGCTCGACAAATCGCCCCAACTCGGTGGCAAAATTGCTAGTTGGCCGATACAAGTCGGGAACGAAACTTTTATGATGGAACACGGTTTCCACGGTTTTTTTCCGCAATACTACAACCTTAAAAGTGTGGTTGAAGAACTAGAAATTACTGATAACTTTGTATCTTTAGAATCCTACGCCGTTCTGTTTAGAGACGGCAAATACAAACCCGAAGTTTTCCGTCCCAACCATTCAGCTTTTCCCTGGAATATAGTTGATTTGGGGATATCTTCCCCAAATCGGCTCAAGTGGGGAATCAATCTGACAAAACCAGCTCACTGGCAAGTGTTTCGAGAAATCGGCGGTTTTCAAACGCAAAAAACTTTCGATCGCCTCGACAATATATCAGTTGCAGACTGGGTAAGAGGTGAATTTCCGCGCGGACTTTATGACTTGTATTTTCTGCCTTTTGCCAAATCCAGCCTCAACGCTCCCGACGAATTGAGCGCGGGAGAATTAATGCAATTTTTCCACTTTTATTTTTTCGGAAATCCAGAGGGTTTGGCCTTCAACGGCACGCGGCAAGATATGGGCACGAGTTTGGTGCAGCCGATTGCCAAAGCCATTGAAAGTAAAGGTGGCAAAGTATTAACAGATGTCGCAGTTAGTAACATACACTGGGAAAACGGTCAGATTGATTCTTTGACTTACCAGTCGGGAGGCGTGCAAAGTAAAGTTCCTTTTTGGGTGAAACGAAACACGCTATTAACTGACAGCAACTTTACCGAATATTTCGGCGCTGGAGACAGCGTATTTGCCAGCGCACCCGGAGGAAAAGAAGCAATTTCTCTGAGCTGCACTCACCAAGGCTGCACAGTTCAGAAACAGAACGACGGTCAATTTCACTGTCCTTGTCACGGGGCAGTTTTTGATGCCGAAGGGCGAGTTGTGAGCGGGCCGGCTCAGCGGGATTTGCCTCGATTTAAGGTAGTCGCTGAAAAAGCAGATGAGGTACAGTTGGCCGCCGCCGCGAACAAGTCGCAGCCGCAGAATTTGGGAGAAACATTGAATGCTGATTACTATGTTTTTGCGGCAGATGTTCCGGGGATGCAGCATTTGTTTAGTTTGGCCAGCGGTGAGGTGAATCCGCAGGTGCAGAGCCGGATTGAGAGCTTGAAAATAGCCGATCCGTTTGCGGTTGGGCGTTTTTGGTTCGATCGCGAATTTCCCTGGGAACACAGCAATTTCAGTTCGCTTTCCGGGTACAAACTGACTGACAGCATCACGCTTTACCACAAAATTCAGGATCAGTTCATCGAGTGGAATCAAAAAACTGGTGGTAGTGTTGTGGAACTGCACGCTTATTGTTACAAGGAGAAGGAATTTCCGAATCAGGAAGTTTTGCTGGCGACTTTTGAGCAAGAATTGTACGAAATTGTGCCGGAATTAAAAGAGGCAAATATGCTGCACCGGGAATTGGTAAATCAAAAGAATTTCTCTGGATATCCGCCCGGTAGTTATGCCGAAAGACCGGAGACTTGCTGCGCTGTACCCAATCTTTTGTTTGCGGGAGATTGGGTAAAAATGCCGTTTCCTTGCGGTTTAATGGAAAGGGCAGTGAGCAGCGGTTTGTTGGCCGCTAATGCTATTTTATATCAGGAGGGTTTGCAGAGGCGATCGCTCTTGACGGTAAATCCCGAAGGCGTATTAAAAATCTAAGGTTTGCAGCGGGGCGGGTTTTATAAATCGTCAATTATCGGCTGCTATTCTCGGTGAAACCAGCCCCCAGCCATACCATTTTAGATTTTAGGATCGTGAATTAAATAATTTGCATAAGCCTGTGGGATGGGCCAGAAAGCCCGTCCCTTATAGACGGGCTTTCTGGCCCATCCCACAAGAAAATCACGCATAGCAGGTTATTTAATTCTGATTCCTTAGATTTTAGATTTTAGATGTGAAGAAATGGGAATGACTGATTCAAGTAGGGTTTGGAGCTTTCCTGCAGTTGCATTCTTTTTTTAAGATGAGTTACAGTTTGTGGGTGTGGTTTCCATGAGGGGAAAAGGCAGAGCTTGGAAACAAAAAAAATATCTGCGTTGAGCTGGGTGCATCTGCGGTTAAAATATTATTTAATCAGTATAAAGCAATAATAGATGCTGAAGAGTAACTGCAAAATTCGCAATAAATCTGTAATGTTTGATGCTTTTGCAACAGAATACGATTTCGCCGCCACCTTGCAAAGCCAGAAGGATTTCTTTATTAAAAACCTATCGGCTAGCAAAGGTGCAGCATTAGATATTGGCTGCGGTTCGGGAATTCTTGCTTTTGAATTAGCCCAGTATTACGATCATGTAGTCGCCGTGGATTTCTCTGCAAAAATGCTGGCAATCGCCCGTCAAAAACGGTCAGCACCCAATATCGAATACATCCAAATGGATGCCAGTCAATTAGCCCTCGATCGCCAATTTGATTTAATAGTTAGTGCTGCCACTTTCCACCACCTGCCCAACCTCCCCGCCGCCCTAGATGCAATTAAAAAATTGTTAAATCCCCAGGGAAAAATCGTCTTTTTAGATAATATTTCGGAAGTCGAAACACCTGCTACAATAAGCTACATATTAGGTGCAGCAAGAGATTTTATTCCCGACTGTTCCACCTACGGATTTCGCAATGCTTCAAGATTATTAAAATTTCGATTGTCGCCTGGGTGGTTGAAGCATTTAGCTAGCGATAGGTATTTGTCAGAACGGAGATTTAGAAAAATTTACGGTCATTGCTTTCCGGGCTGTTATTTTGTAAAATTGGGTTGTTTTATGGGCGTAATCTGGGAACATTTGTAATGCAAAACAACGCGATAAAATTGGTATCTGGAAGAGAACAAAAAACTCACATCCGCGAGTTGGGCATTAATCTCGATCGGTGGTATGCGATCGCCCGCAGTACAGAGGTGCAAACTCAGCCACTACCTGTGATATTGTGGCATCGGGCGATCGTGCTTTTCCGCGACAGTGCAGGAAAAATCAACGCTTTAGAAGACAGGTGCCCGCACCGACAAGTCAAACTCAGCCACGGCAAAATTAAAGGCGATTTAATCGAATGCGCTTACCACGGATGGCGGTTAAATGCAAGGGGAGAATGCGCCGAAGTCGATTATTTAGCAGAAAATCAAAAGCTACCTAACTGCAAAATTCGCTCCTATCCAGTCAAGGAACAAAACGGTTTTATCTGGCTGTTTCCCGGCGACGCAACCCAAGCCACAAAAATAGATTTATTAGACTTACCAGAGTGGGAACATCTCAATTATATTGCCACAGTTTCAGTCATCGACTGTCAGGCACACTATTCATTTTTAATTGAAAACTTGATGGATATGTACCACGGACACTTGCACGATGATTGGCAAGCTTGGGCAAATCCAGTATTAGATACTTTAACAGAAGACGAGCATCAAGTAACAGCTTGCTATCAGGCACAAAGTTATTACAAAATAGATAAAATATGGTCAATTTCCCAGTTGTTTTTTAAATCTCTGCGGAAGCTGCACCCGGAACCGCTAGAGGTGAGTTACGTTTACCCGCACTGGGTTTCAAGTTTGGGAAGCGATTTTAAGATTTACTGCTTGGTTTGTCCGGTAAGCGAGACGGCAACTCGCGCTTATTTAATTCATTTTACCTCATTAAATGCGTTTTGGCGGCTGCATAAATTGCCTGTTAGGTTTCGTAGGTTTATCAAAGATAGTTTATTCGGTGCCGCTCAAAAATTATTAGATGGTTTGGTGCGGCAGGATGTGTTAATGATTGAAGAAGAACAGCAGGCTTTTTTGCATAATTCGGAAAGAAAGAGTTATGAATTAAATCGGGCGTTGGGGAGTGTGCAAAAGTTGATGAGAAACCAGGCGGAAAATGGGTAATTCAGTCGCAGATTGAAACCTACGGCGGGACGAATGAAACCCGTCTGCACAGGCTAAGTTGAGAGTTAGCTCTTCCAAGCTTGAGCATGGTATTCTTGTAACAGAGAAAATTGACTTTCGAGAAGCAATTACCAACCACACCTAACACAGGACTCCAGCATGAACCGTGTCAGCATCAAGGGTGAGGAACACCCCATTAGAAAAATCTTTAGCGATGACTTTATGTTCACCATTCCCCTCTACCAGCGTCCTTATGCTTGGACAAATGAGCAAGCTGGGGAACTGCTGGAAGACCTGCTAACATCATTGGGAGATGGTAACGACACGATTGATAAACTCAACCCGTACTTTCTAGGCAGCATTGTTTTGATCAAATCTGGGCCGCCAGATGCTGAAATTGTAGATGGTCAGCAACGTCTAACAACTCTCACCATACTACTAGCTGCTCTCAGGGCATCATTGCCAACAGAACACGCCAATGACTTGACCACTTATCTATATCAAAAAGGCAGCTTAATCGCGGGTATAGATAATCGTTACCGTCTGACTTTGCGCGAGCGAGATGCAGACTTTTTCAAGGAATATATTCAAAATGAAGGTGGTATTAACAAGCTCAAAAAATTGAACAATGCTGAGCTGATGGATACTCAGAAGCTTATTAAAGAAAATGCACATTTATTCTTGCAACGTTTGCAGACTATCGCGGAATCCCACCGTATACGTCTTGCCCAGTTCCTCATTACCCAGTGCTTCTTGGTAGTGGTTTCTACGCCTGACTTTGACTCTGCATATCGGATATTTTCTGTGTTGAACAACAGGGGATTGGATCTCTCCCTAACTGATATCTTGAAAGCGGACATTATTGGAAAAATACCAGAAGGGCAAAAAGAAAAATATACTAAAAAGTGGGAAGATACCGAGGAGAATCTGGGACGCGAGTTATTCAAAGACTTGTTTTCTCATATTCGGATGATTAAGGAAAAGAAAAAACTTAGCAAGAGTATCCTTAAAGAGTTTCAGGAAAACATCAATCCTGCAGCAGGGTCTCAGCAATTCATTGATGAAATTTTAGATCCTTATGCTAAGGCTTTTTCCGAAATTCAAAACTTAACCTATGAAAGCGAGCGGCGTGCCGAGGAAATAAATCAACTATTTAAATGGTTAAACAAAATTGATAATTTTGACTGGATACCACCTGCGATTCTCTACCTATCTCGTAACCGTAATAACCCGGATAATTTGGTGCGTTTTTTTACAGATTTAGACCGCATAGCGGCAGGTTTAATGATTGTCCGCGCCAATATAAATGAACGGATTGAACGTTACAGCAGATTGCTTACTGCTATTGAACAAGAGGAAGATTTATTCAATTCTAATTCACCGCTCCAGTTTACTTCTGAAGAGTCAAACAATATCCTTAGAGTCCTCGATAGTGACCTTTACCTAATCCAAAAAATTCGTCTTTATGTTTTGCTGCGCTTAGATGCTGCTCTGTCAGAAGGTGAAGCATCTTACAACTTCTCCAAAATTACTGTCGAGCACGTACTTCCCCAAAATCCCGGGGCTAATAGTGAGTGGATGAAGTGGTTTCCTAGTCAGGAAGAGCGCGATCAATATGTACATCGTCTTGGCAACTTAGTTTTACTATCTGGTGCGAAAAACACTCAGGCAAAAAATTATGATTTTGATGTGAAAAAACAGAAGTATTTCACTACTAAAACGGGCGTTTCACCCTTTGCACTTACTACCCAAGTGCTGCGGGAACAGGAATGGACGCCAGAAGTAATCGCTCGACGACAGAAAGAGCTGATTAATGTTCTCAAGAATCTTTGGCGCTTATAGGATAATTGAATTTGATATCAAATCGCTCTTATCTGTCCATCAGCACAAAACCATCTGCGTCCATCAGCAGTCAAAAAAATCTAAATTCCGCCTGCACAAACTTTACTTTTTAGCGCGCTGCTGCTGGTAAACGCTGAGAACTTTATCCGCATAAGTAGCAGTTGCGCCGCTTTTGCAAGCTGCGGATTCCCCAGTCATCCACCAGCAAGCGGCGCGGCGTACAGCGGCTGTTTCATTGTTGCCGCTAGCTTTGTATTCGTCGCGCAGCAAATCGCCCGCGATACAGGTAACAATTGATTTGGCTTTTGTCGCGTCGGCCTCAAATTGTTGGGGTGTTAAATCTTGTTTGGTACAGAATTTTGCCCAGCGGGAAATATTGTTCGGTAAAACTTGCCACTGACTGTACATTCCGTCATTTGCGGCTTGTGGCGGGGCGGCTTGTCGCAGCGCTTCTACAAGGGCGGAAACTTGCGCGTCGGTGACTGATTGCGCTGCTGCTGGAAGTGCTTGCAATCCGAGGCTAATTATCAGGCTACCGAATAGTAGATTGGTTTTTGCGATCGATTTAAAGTTCATTCACAATCCCCTGTTTGATTTAAACTTTGTTTCCTCAAACAAGGTTTACTATTTTGTCGGTAGAATGCCTCTGTCTTAAGTATGATTTGCCCACTTAATGCACTGTCATCGCACTTACGATAGGAATTGTCAATCAATTACGATAAAATTATGGAGATACAACCCAGGGAAATTCGCAACTACCTGAGAGCAGATGGGACAAATCCTTTTGAAGATTGGTATAACTCGCTCCGGGATACCACAGGCAAAAATAGGATTCGGTTAAGGCTTAAGCGAGTCATGACTGGTAATCTAGGAGATTGTAAGTCCGTCGGAGAAGGAGTTTTTGAACTCAAAATTGACTTTGGCCCTGGATATCGGCTTTACTTTGGACAAGTCTGGCTAACAATTGTACTTCTGCTAATAGGTGGAGATAAGAGCACTCAAGAGCGAGATATTGGCAAAGCTATTCAATATTGGAGAGACTATGAAAGACGTGAAAGCACCAACGAGTAGGAGTTACCAAGAATTTCTGATCGAATCTCTGAGAAATGCCCAAGAAGCAGCAGGTTATATCGAGGTGACATTGACAGAAGCCAGAGATGAACCTAAATTGCTCCAAATGGTACTCAAAGACGTTGTAGATTCTCGGCTAAAGTTCAACAGTTTATCAGAGTCAGCTCAACTTCAATGGGAAAAGCTTGACAAGATGTTGACCGAAAGTGCAGGTTCGGAAATCTATAGTTTGGTAGCACTGCTCGAAGCATTAGGATTTAAACTAGGAATTAATATAGCTGATATTGAGTTGTCTGCTGAATGTACTACCGATCGCCCTACGATAGAAATTGCCGATCGACTGCGATAAAATTATGGAAGTACAACCGAGGGAGATTCGACGTTACATCCGACCTGATGGCAGAATTCCTTTCTTAGAGTGGTACTACGCCCTACGAGATGGCAAAGCCCAAGTTAAGGTTGATGCAAGGCTTGAGCGAGTTAGTCTCGGCAATCTGGGGGATTATAAGTCAGTCGGACAAGGAGTTTTTGAACTCAGGATCAACTACGGCCCGGGCTACCGGATTTATTTTAGACAAGTAGGAGAGACAATTGTACTTCTCCTCTGTAGTGGGGATAAAAGTACCCAAGAACAAGATATTCTCAAAGCGAAGGAGTATTCTGCCGACTATGAAAGAAATGAAAATGCCTACCAGCGATAGCTACCGGGAGTCCCTAATTGAATCTCTCAAAGATGCCGAACACGCTGCTGGTTTTATCGGGGCTATCTTGGAAGAAAAAGACCCTGAACCCGCACTTTTGAGAAATGCCATCAGAAAGGTAATTGAGGCTCGAATCAGGATGGATGCTCTTTCGGAGTCAGCAAAAGAACATCACGAAAAACTCGACAAGATGCTGACTGAAAGCGGCGGTCCGGAAATTTACAGTTTGGTAGAACTGCTCGAAGCATTAGGATTTAAACTAGAAATTACTGTCGCAGATACTGAGTTGTCGGCTGAGTCGGAATCAACGGAAATTGGGGAATTAGAGTTATCCCCAGAACCTGCTAATTTATAAGAAGTTGCAGGTCGATCGCATTCTGTGCATCGGTAGTAGGGGCGGGTTTATAGATATTCTGAATGTGAATCAAAGATTTTTGGTTAACCCGCCCCTACAAATATTGTCGTTAATTCACCGCACCGATCGCATTCTGTGCATCAGTCAGGGCGGGTTTATAGATATTTTGAATGTGAATCAAAGATTTTTGGTTAACCCGCCCCTACAAATATTGTCGTTAATTCACCGAGCATCATATCACCCCTCCATCACAAAATCTAACAATCGGTGAGCCATTTCTAGCTTGCTGCAAGGTGCTATTTCTACTTGCTTTCCGGCGGCATTAATTAATATTGCTTGATTGGTATTGCTGCCGAAACCTGCACCTATTTGATCGATCGGGTTTGCGGCAATTACATCCAGCTTCTTCGCCCGCAATTTCTCCAGTGCAGGCTTGACAATATCCCCAGTTTGTGCAGCAAACCCAATGAGTTTTTGGTGCGGCTGTTTTAGGTTCCCCAACTCTGCCACAATATCCGCTACTGGTGCTAACGGTAAAGCATTCGGGAGCGATCGCTTCGGCAATTTCTCACTACTATAATCAGCCGGTTTCACATCCGCCACCGCCGCCGCCATCACCGTCAAATCCGCATCGTGAAAGCATTCCAGCATCGCCTGCCGCATTTCTTGGGCACTCGTAACGGCGATCGCCCGCACGCCTGACAGAGGTAATTCGCCAGTGATACTATGTACCAGCGTCACAGTCGCCCCTCGATGCTGTGCAGCTTGCGCCAAAGCTACGCCCATTTTGCCCGTCGAAGGATTGCCGATAAACCTCACCGGATCTAAGTGTTCCCGCGTTCCTCCCGCGCTGATTAACACCCGTTTGGCCGCTAAATCTCGATCGCCCTTCGTATACAAAAGCGACTCAATATGAGGCAAAATCTCACCAGGTTCTGCCATCCGGCCAACACCCGCGCGATCGCACGCCAGCATTCCCGCCCCCGGATTCGCCGCGTGATAGCGCCGATAAGTCAACACTTCCCGCCAATTCCGCTGCACCGCAGGCTGTTCCCACATATCCGTATTCATCGCCGGTGCCAGCAAAATAGGGCAAGTAGAAGCCAAAACAGTATTAGTCAGCAAATTATCAGCAAAACCCCCCGCCAACTTCGCCAAAGTATTAGCAGTCAAAGGAGCGATCGCAAAAACTTCCGCCCATTCTCCCAGTTGAATGTGCAGCGGGCGACCGTGATTTGCTTGCCAAAAATCTTTGTCCGTAAAAGCAGGATGGCGGGAAAGAGTAGCAAAAGTCAAAGGCGTTACAAACTCAAGGGCCGCATCAGTAACAATCACTTTAACATCAGCTCCAGCCTTCGCCAAAGTTGAAATTACTTCACAAACTTTATAAGCAGCAATCCCGCCACTAACACCGATTAAAATCCGCCTACCTTTCATGTCATTAGACCAATACAATTCAGTTAAGTCCGATCTCCCTGGCACACCCCTTAAGAAGGGGGGAACAAGAAGCTCTCAAAGTCCCCCTTCTTAAGGGGGATTTAGGGGGATCTCCGCGCAATAAACAGTGCTAACTAAACCGTATTGGTCATTAGACAAGATTGCACTCATTCGCTCTCAATTCTTGAAATTATCTGCGTTTATCTGTGTTTATCCGCCTTGCATCTGCGGTTTCCGTATCAATCAAATATTTATCCAAGAGGTGTATTTTATCATAAAAAAAAAATCAAGAAAGAAGTTGAGATTAAAACAGACAACAATCTATAATTCATCTGTTCAATCCGCAACAAAAAATGCTGCTAACTTCTTCCTCAATTCCGTCGAAATTTTTAAGCTAGATTTTCAAGCCTATGCTTCGTCGTAGGCTTCCATATCCAGAAGGTGGAGATAAGGTTCAACCATCTCCGGCCGCTGAAAGGCAAGCGATCGCAACAAATGCCAATCATTCAACCCCTCAAAAGGATCAGTATAATCGTCAACCTCCAAACGGACAGCCAATTCTGCCACGTCCTGAGAAGTAAGTACAGCAATATCGCGCGATGCTTTGGTTAAAGTTTTCATGTTTTTTACCCCTGCCCTAGACTTCCGCCATACTATATACTAAGCCTTTAATCACATTTCGACACAGTTTCTACAACAAAACTTCGCATTACATCTACAACTTCCGGCAGAATCTCGTGTCCCATGTTAAATTCTCGATACTGCACCTGAGATCCCCAAGCAGTCAAACTGTCGCGCGATCGCACCGCAGCACTAACGGGAACAATGGTATCTTGAGTACCGTGCACGATTAAAACAGGCGGCAAAGCACTCCCAGCAACCGGCGAAATCGACGAGTGCAAATAACCGCTCAGACAAATTAAACCCGCTACGGGCAAAGTCAAGCCCACATCCAGAGTCATCGCTCCGCCTTGAGAAAAGCCCCCTAAAATCGTCCGAGACAAAGGCACCCCCGTGCTGCTTTCCAAAGACAGCAACAATTCCTTCAGCAATTGCCTGCTTTCTATCAATCCCTGAGCATCTTTGTTGGCCAGGTCATACCACGCTTTGCCGCCCATTACCTGCGGATGGGGAAACGGAGCATCGGGAAACACAAACTGATAATCCGGCAAATTGAAAGCCGGTGCTAAAGAAGTCAAATCCCGAGCATTAGCACCCCATCCGTGCAAAGCGACAATTAAAGCGACAGGTTTGCGATCGGTTGTGGGCGGAATGCTAATAGATTGTAAAGACATCGTAGTTAATAATTGGTAATCTGGCCTTGCTACAATTATAAATTGTCACGGCGAGTAAAACCCAACTGTTAACCGAAGCACAGGGGATTTAAGCCCCCACCTTTAGGTGGATTGTTTTTAGGCTGGGGCTTAAATCCCCTGCCTAAAAAAATCGCACTCCGAAGTCAACTGTCTACTGTCAACTGTTAAGCTCCGGGTGCGCCACAGCCCACCTTACCTAAGTCAATCCGCACCTGACTAACTGTTAAATTTAGGGTGCGCTGCGATCTTACCCAAGTAGCAATCCGCCGCTTACAAAACAGTCCCTATTTCCTTCAAATAAACCCGTGTAAACGGTTCCTCATCTCCCAGAGTATACTGTTCGATCAACCCCTGGCGACGAATAGAAACACTACTTCCTTCCCTCAGCACAACAGTATCCTGATCGGTGCTTTCTCTGACCAACATCATCTCAGTTTCTCCCGGATTGTCCAGCACCACCATATTGCTGCCCCGATAAAACATTCCCTCAGCTTCCAAAATATCTTCGGGATATTCAGCAATTAACAAATCGAGCTTGGGATTCCGCAGCAAACTTTGCAAGTTCAGATGGTAATTCTTATTCAAAACTTTTTCAGAACGGTTAACAAAAAGTCCACCGCGACAAACAGCACCGATTGTCCAATCGGGATGCTGCAACAGAATGTGGTCGATTGTTTCTTGCAGTTCGTGCACCGAAATTCGGTTGAAAGTAATAATCGGAATTCTGGCGGATTTTCCAGAGTCAAAGAAAGTTTCGATAATATGCGAAGGCACATCAACACCTTCTCCGACAGCGGGGTTGAGGTGCATAAAAATTCCCGGCGCGGCATTGATCTCGATAATCCCAAAATTGCCTGTTTTCCAAGATTTGGCGAGAGTTTCTGTTACCACATCAACCCCCAAACAAGTTAATCGAAAATGTAGGGCGATATCTTGAGCCAAAACAATGTTATCTGGGTGAATATTGCGGGTAGCGTCGATGCTGACGCCGCCTGCGGAAAGATTAGCGACTTTGCGTAGAGACACAGTGCGATCGCGCTCTAGGACACTATCCAATGACAGCCCTTGTTCTTCCAGATACATTTCCATCGCTTCGTCGGACTGAATTTTGCTCATCGCCGAAGTTGGCGTATCCAAACGTTCTGGTTTGCGGTTTTCACGGCGGATCAATTCGCGAATTGTTGAGTCGCCATCACCTGCTACCGACGCGGGCCGGCGTTCAGTTGCAGAAACAAATTTGCCGTCAACGCATAGCAGCCTAAAATCCGATCCTTTGATGCTGTTTTCCACAATTACTCGCACCGGGTCTGTTTCGGGAATAGCCTTAACTGCTCTTTTAAAAGCTGCCTGCAATTCCTCACCATCTCGGACATCTGCTGTTACGCCAATTCCTTTATGACCGACTACTGGTTTGATAGCAACTGGGTAGCCAATTTCTCTAGCAACTGCCAGAGTTCCGTTTTCTGTAGAGACGATATCGCCTTTGGGAACAGGAAATCCTAATGTAGCGAGAAAAGCTTTACAATCGTCTTTGCGCGTGGTAAAATCTGAGTCTAAGTGGCTGTCAGAATCAAAGGTAGTTGCAGAGCCGCGAACGAGTTTTTTGCCGTACCCATATTGCATTAGTCCTTCATCCCACAAATAAAATGCGGGAATGCCTTTTTGGGATGCCGATCGCATTAACGAATAAACTGTCGGGCCTCCGTAAACTGACTGCCGGAACATATTTTGCAGCGCGCCCATTTGTGCTTCCAAGGGAAAGTCTTGATTTTGATTGATGGCTTCAAACCAATCCCAAACTGCGTAAACTACGGCTCTGGCGCTGCGGGCGTGAAGTGCTTCTATGCTAATTCTGTGAAACTGAGAAAATGGCTTGATGTTCCAGTGTTGGAAGTGTAAGCCCATGTCGAGTTTTGCTACTTCTGAGGCGGTACGACCGAACAGTTGAGCGTGGTTCGAGAAAGTTTCGTGCAGCAGTTGCGGGTAGCGATCGCCAATAATTTTATGGTAATGTGCGATCGGCAAAGGTTCGCTCGCGTCCGTTACCGCTAAATCAAAAACTAAAGCCGCGGTGTCTAAATAAGGGTTGGGCCCGATATAGTGTTTGAAGTTGAAAACATCAAAAACATCGGTTTTTCTAGCATTGACCCGGGCTGTTTCGGTGCTTTTTTCTTGCAGCATTTTCTAACCTCCTTTTCGTTAATTTTTCACGTTAACTCTCTTGCCGGTGCATTAGATACTACCCGCAGGCATAGATATGGCAGCAGTTGATACAAACACTCTGACCAATTCTGCCTTCAGCATCGCGGCAGACGGGGAGTGGGATAGTAGGGGAGATGGGGAGAGGGGGAGAGGGTGAGAGTGGGAAAATATTCCTTCTTCCTTAAAGATCCGACTAAGCATTCATGACTAAGCATTCATGACTAAGCATTCATAACTAAGCACTTATGACTAATGACTACTTCTTTCCCCCTCCCCAAAAAAAACTATAACTTTGGAGAGGTACACTGTGTACTTATAATTGTTTATGACAGTGAAAGAAAATTTAAGAGGCAGCAAATTATGAAGATCGCACAAACTGCTCTCAGGGACAAAGTTCACCACTTAGCTGAGGAAGCATTTCACCGGAAACTAATTTCTGGCTACGGCGATGGTCAAAACAGCAACGAATATCAGATTGTCTGGAACGGCAAACCCAGACACCTACCTTTAGAACGGGCTAGTACCATATTGAGCAATTTGATCGAGCGATCGCACTAACGGGCGATCGGACTAATTAAGGACTGACGCTCATCAATCTGATTTCTACGAGCAATTAGAGGAGGATTAGCAAAGAATCGGATCAGAAACCGGATTGATCACCGCGCGCGCGTCAGCCCTGTAATTTAAGCTCATTTCTTGACCCCTCCTATCTCCTGTTAGGGGGGGTAAGTTTTTTTGGTCGATCATCGAGGATGATTCAGTTGACAGTTGACAGTTGACAGTTGACAGTTGACAGTTGACAGATGAGTGCGACCTCTACCTGGAAGTCCGAGGATTGGAGTAATGAATAGTCTTCTTTTAATTTCTCCCTACAAGGGTTGGGGCTTTAAACCAATTCTTTCTGGTAAATACCCACATCACCCTTGCTGTGTGCGTGCTGGAGGGGTAGAAGTCTGAGATTTTTTTGTATCTATATATACCTTTTGGCAGTTTTCGGAAAAAGGAATTTTATGTTTTATTGAAATTTAATAAATTAAAAGTGGAGATAATATGGCGAGCAACGAAAGTCAGGGGAAGTTGCTAATTATTGGTGGGGCGGAAGACAAAGACGGGGACTGCAAAATTCTGCGGGAATTCTTGCGGTGCGCCGGAGGCACTAAAGCCCGCATTGTTGTCATGACTGCTGCGACAAGCCTGCCGGGAGAAGTAGGAGATAATTACATCCGAGTGTTTGAGCGACTCGGCGCTGAAGATGTGCGAGTTGTTGACACCCAGAGACCAGAAGATGCCAACAATCCAGATTATTTAGAAGCGATCGAACAAGCCACTGGCATATTCTTTACCGGCGGAGAGCAAGCGCGGATTATTAACTGCTTGAAAGACACCAAACTCGACGCAGCTATGCACAAACGCTACTCTGAAGGGATTATCATTAGTGGCACCAGTGCCGGCGCGGCGATGATGCCAGACATGATGATTATTGAAGGAGACTCCGAGACAAATCCCCGCGTTGAGGTGGTAGCAATGGGCCCGGGAATGGGTTTCCTTCCCGGTGTGGTCATCGACCAGCATTTCGCCCAGCGAGGTCGTCTGGGACGTTTAGTTTCCGCACTCTTGCTGCAACCTGCCGTGTTGGGATTTGGTATTGACGAAAATACAGCTATTTTAGTCAGCGGTGACGAGTTTGAAGTCATTGGCGAAAACGCTGTAACTGTCATCGACGAGTCGGAAAAACTCCACGACAATTTAGATGGACTTTTGAAGGATGAGGCTTTGGCGATTTGCGGTGCCAAGCTGCACATCCTCCCCCACGGATACCGGTTTAACTTAAAAACTCGCCAGCCGGTGCTCCATAACGTAGCAACTACAGCAGAGAAAGAAAGGGCGATCGCCTAATTTACTTGCAACTGGCAAACATCTTAAAATTATGTAAGGTGAGCACTGCACACCTTACCCCTTCTACCAAGTAGGATGGTTAAAAGCCCAGTTTCTGTCTCCAAAACTAATAAAAAGAAGAGGATTTTACCTCTTCTTTTATTGCTGTGGTTTCAGATTTTTTAAGCACTTTTCTGTTCGCCAAAACTCGACTGCTGCCCTTCTTCAGTCGATATTAAATTCCACCCTTGAACTCTCAGCTTCTGAAAGGTTGCCCATCCGTTAGAACCGCCCGGTTCCCGGTAGTCGGGTGCAGCGTATTGCGGAAAAGCTGTATAAGGCCGCCACGCCTGACGGGCATCGGTACGCAAGTGCAATATCTTTTCTCCATTGCCTCCGAGTCTGGGCAACCAACACATTTGTTTTAGCATTTTTAACACTCCAGAGTTTTACAGTAACGGTAATTCGCCAACATCCCACATTAAACTTTTAGAGCCTTAGAGCCACTGCTCGGAATATCTAACGGGTAACAGGGACGAATGAGATTTTCACCAATTACCAATTACTGAGGTAGCAGCAGTCGTTAAAGCTGATTTTGGTTCTACAAAGTTTGCCGATCAAAAACTATAAAACAAGTGCTGCCAAGACATAAGCAAAAATAATAATTGCTATTCTCGGCTCAAACTTGGCTTAAAGTCCCAGGAAAACCCAGTTGAATAAAGGATTCATGTTTCTGGTTTCCCTTGCCTTATAATTACAAGCTGATCGTCGCTGTTTCCGCATAAAATGACATCTTTCTACGGTATTATTCCTGGAGTGTAAAAAATGTTTCTTTAGTTACAAATTTTAAATATTCACCACGATTTATCTAGTTATCAAAAGTTAAATTACTTTTCATAAACAGCCCTTAATATTTTTTAGTTACTTTAACTACATTTTTGATTGATTTAAATCTGGCCTCCGGGTGCTTAGCGGCGCACCTTACTCAATCGCTAGGGTGTCTACTACTAAATCCTCCGGCTGCGCGCCCAAGTACCTGACAACATAAGAGTTACAGGTTTAACTCTTAAGAACGATGGCGACAGATTTGCAAAATGGTAAAAATCAATACTAATCACACTTATAAGTTCTGCAAACAAGGTATTAATAGCCGCTGGAATTGAATTCAAACTCTTCGCTTCCAACAACAAAGCAGCTAAACTGCTCGGCTCCTTTTCCAAATGGGCAGAAATTCCCTTAGAAAAAGATGACCAAGGTTATTTCCGGACTAACATTAAGTTAGAAAACGGTATTTATCATTACAAATTCCGAGTTCAGTCGCAAAGTCCATGTTTTGAACCGGACGAATGGGTAGAAGTCAATGACCCCTAAGCGACTGAAATTAACCGCACTAAGCTGTCGCGCATTTAAATTGCATATTCGAGGCGGGCGGGACACCCCACAAAACTTTGATTGTTTTTTGATATACAATTTAAATGCTGAATAGCTTACACTGGATAACTCGTGAAGCGAAAAAAACCGCCGATAATAAGCCATTTTACAACATAGCAGAACACATTCCTGAACTTTCCGAACTCGTCGCAGCAGACGGGCAGATGGACGGGTGCTGGCACGAAAGTTTTCGCATTTTTGCCATAGAAAATCTGGGGGTGAAGACTTTCGATATCGAAAAGCTTAAGCAAGTTTTGGATGCCAAACGACAAGGCTATCAAAACACAACTAATGTGCTCAATTATTTAGCCAGTCACAACCGTGATCACTTGCTGGCCGAAGCCAGATTTCGGGATATCGATCAATAAGCGGCTTTTAAACGCGCTAAATTAGGAGCAGTTTTGTTAGTGACAGCAGTAGGAATACCGATGCTGTGGATGAGCGAAGAGTTTGGACAATCCACTCGGAAAAGTTCAAACCAGCCGAATAAACTGCAATTGTCTTTGTTGAAAAATCAGCCAAATCATGAGTTGTTGGAATACTACACACACGTGATTCGGCTGCGGCAACATTTGCCGGCACTTTATACCGAAAATATTGAATTTATCCACGAAAATCCCGAAGCCAAAGTGCTGGCTTTCTACCGCTGGAGCGATGAGGGAACGCGAGCAGTAGTTGTCGCTAATTTTTCGGATACTTATCTATCTGGTAACTGCATTCCTAAGTTTCCGGCTGCGGGAACTTGGCACGAGTGGATGTACAACAAAATCGTAGAAGTTGGGGAAGAAGGGTTTAAGTTTGATTTGCCGGAATGGTCAGCGCAAGTATTTGTTTGAGAGCGGGAGAATTATGTCTCCAGGCAGATGATCGGCGCAGTTGTACAACAGTAAATTGTATTTAGGACGGGCGCACCAAGCTCAACAAACCGGGTTTTTCTACCTAGGTGGATGGCTGTAACGATACTTTTTTGTAAAAAAACTCGGTTTCTGCATCCAAGAGTGCGATCGTAATTCCTGGTATTGAGAATAACAATTACAGGGCGACTTGCCAACCGTCAATTAACACGTCAATTAACACGTCAATTAACACAAACTTTGTCGGAGGACAAACTCTATGGGCTGGTTAAAAAGATTGTTTGGTTTAGAAAAACTTGAAAATCAAGAAACTGTTGACGCTCCTGCTTACCAAGCACCTGTAGCTCAATCTCAAGCTCAAGCTCAACCTGCTGCGAGCGCTCAGACAATCCCGCCGGAACGCATGGGCTTGAATGGAGAATACGATCAAAGTGGCTTAGCTAAACGGGTGGCTCAGGCTTTCGATGCAAATCCAGATGTTGCGGATATTGAGACTGTTTATGTGGCTCAACTTGGGACTACGGTGGTTCTCAAAGGTACAGTTCCCAGTCAGGAAATTGTCAACAAGTTGGTGACAATTGCTAAAGGTGTTAAGGGTGCAACTGGGGTGGAAACTAATGAAGTTACTGTCGGCTAACGCGACGGTTATTTCTAACAGTTAGTAGTGAGGAGTTAACCGTTAACTTAACTGCTAACTGTTAACTGCTAACAGTCTTTTTTATCTATCATGGTTTCAATAAAAAATATGACAGGGGAAACTTTAGAGCCTACTCGCGGGAAATTAGAACGGACTCTTTCCCAGGGAATTCAAGCTTTGTACCGCTCTCAACTCGGACACCAAACGAGTCAAGCGCTCTGCAATCTTTTGGATAACAAATTGATAATTGTTATCGAAAATGGGCTTACTGAACCAGAAAAACTGCTGGCTCAGAACGGTCAGCACGATTTGGCTTTGCAGGTGCGAGCACAATTAGAATCAGTTCTGGAATTGCCACTGAAAGAATTAATTCAAAAGGTTTTGGGCGTGGGAGTCATTGATTTGCTCCGCGATGCGACCTTGGAGACTGGCCGCACTGGAACGATCGCAATTTTGGACTCTGTACCTCAAGTTCGTGATTCTAATTATAAATCTAAAACTCAACCAAAACCATTGGATAGTTGAGGTGCTGGCGGACAACTCTTTCTAAATCTTTGATGTTAAAAGGTTTGGAAAGGTATTCCACGCAGCCTGCTTGGAGAATTCGAGCGCGGTCTTCTGGTTTTGCTAGTGCTGTGACAGCAACAATCGGAATATGTCTGATCTCGGGGTTTTGTAGGACGCGCTTTACTACTTCCATACCGTCTATATCCGGCAAGCAAATGTCGAGTACGATTAGGTCGGGATGTCGATCGACTGCTGCTGAAAGAGCTGCGTACCCGTCAACGGCTCCCATGCACTCGCAGCCGAATAAATCGAGTATTTGTGTCAGCAGTTCTAAGTTGTCCTGATTGTCGTCTACAGCCAACACTAAAGGACGCTTGTCAACCGGCGGTTGACCGCTAATGAAAGACGAGGATTCCAATTTATTGTTCCAACGAGGGTAGTTCATAAATGCCGATCGAAACGATCTAAAAAGTTGTCCCCGAGGCATTCTTCAAGTGGCGCTGCGGCACTTAAAACAGATTGGCTCGTATTTGTAGCTCTCCCATGACCAGTTGTTGGTCTAACCCGATACAATATCGCTACAAGCTGCGGGCAAAACGACCGCAGTTGATTAACCCCATAGCATCTGCTTAATTCTACCTCTCCTAGCGCCAATTACCAACTGAGGGGCTCTTCGTGCGTCAGCCTTGGTAAAAATACGCAATAAATACGGAAAATATTACCAATAAAGCATCCTCGCTTAATAGCATTGAAGAGTGGCGACAGCTTTTTAGGATATTAACCACATTAGACCTCGGTTCCCATACAGGGATCTACCTAAAGGAAGATTCTAACCGATACTTAATTTTAATAACTTCCACCTGCTGAGAGATACTTGATTACTCTACTTTAGACTTCAATGTTTTTAAGTAGTAATCATCACAATTTAAGCCAGTAAAACAAATCTGTTTTTACATGAGCTTTACCGGATATTAACCTAGGAGGTTTTGATGACAATTCCAATCAGAGACGACCTGACTTACATTTTGCTCAAAAAGATTGCCAGCGGAAACGCCAAGGGAGAGTCGGAAATTAGGAACGCAGCGGAAGAATATGTCGGTCGAGAGGTGGCGGAAGCTGAATTGCTCGGTCATTTGGACTACCTCAACCAAAGGGAATTTATCAAAGCGGAGTTTAGTGGAGAACCTTACGGAGGAACTGAGTTATTGCCGCCTTTAGTGGCATTTCAACAAGCTGATTTAACAGAAAAAGGCCGCAAACTGTTACAGAAAATGGAGACGAATCCTCCGAAGTCGCTCCACCAGGAAGGATCGGCAGTTCCTATCGCTTCAAAGGATATGCCGTTTTTGGAAAAAGTGATGGTAAAAGGTCACTTGGAGGATATTTTTGATGCCCGCGACATTACCGAAGTAGTGTACCGGGTCATGCGCGATGTGATGACAAAAGAAGCCATCGAGCACGTGGAATCTGAATTGCACAAAGAAGTTTTGCCTACGGATGACAAAACCCTGCAACAAGAAATAGCAGACCTCTGGAAAGATACCAATCCGCTGGTGGGATTGCTCAGCCGGATACGTCAACCTTTGACCGGCGAGCCTGCACCTTGGGGGATCGATGGCAATTTGTTTGCACGGAGGGTGGAACTAGAAGGCGCACTTCCTTCGGGAGTAAAACCGGAAACTGCGATCGCGGCTGTATTTTCGGCAACGAAGGATGAGTTGTCTGAGGAACGAATTCAGGAAATAGCTGGCTTTTTGCCGGACAGAATTCTGAAAATTTGGGAGTCGGCTTAACAGGATATTTCCGGGTATAAATACTTACAAGCCGGGTTGACGAACCAGCATTCTGCGCTCTTGAGCCAGAAGCTTGTCTCATCAACCCGGTTTCTCTATACCTCTGGCGTTGTAACTCTCCAATTGGTTCGATCGTTCGGACTTGAGTCCCGATCGAACTCGATCGAACTTTCGGAGTCACTACTTGCCCGATCGCTCGTTGCCAGAAAGAATTGGTTTAAAGCCTCCACCCTTGTAGGGATCAATTAAAATCAGACTATTCATTACTCCAATCCTCGGACTTCCAGGTAGAGGTCGCCCTCATCTGTCAACTGTCAACTGTCAACTGTCAACTGAATGAATTGCCTTGTAACTGCTGTGAGAAACCCGGTTTCTAAGCAAAATGAGTCGGGAAACCAGAAATATCCCCAGAAACCGAGTTACTAGCTCCCGGGTTGGCTAAATCCAATACACATGGCGAAAGTGTTGTATTCTATAATACAGGGCGAGTTAAGACTGTGGCTCGCAAAAATGCTGTCTACAGCTCTGGATCTCTAAAGGGATGGCCCGCACAAAAGTTAGACAAATGTCACGATCGACTCTAAAACAAGAGATTTTACTCAATCGAATTACCAATCGCATCCGCAACTCTTTAGAACTGCAAGAGATTTTGACGACAACGGCGCGAGAAATCCGCAGTTTTTTAGCTAGCGATCGGGTAAAAGTTTATCGCTTTGAGGCCGACGGTAGCGGTGAGGTGATTGCTGAGTCCATCAACGGCGACAACTTGCCATCTCTGCTGGGTTTGCGCTTTCCAGCAGGCGACATTCCCAATAGTGCCCGGGCAATGTTTCTCAAAGCGCGGCAGCGAGTGATTGTAGATGTGGAATTGAAGCATCAAACAATTAATCGGTTAGATTGTGTCGAAACCGGCAAAACGTTAGCAGTTGAAGATATTACCTATCGTCCTGTAGACCCCTGTCACGCTGAATATCTGAAGGCTATGGGGACACGTTCTTCTCTGACGGTGCCGATTTTGCATCAAAATCAGCTTTGGGGGCTGTTGGTCTCTCACCACAGCCAACCGAAACGGTTTAGCGATCGAGAATTGAAAATGGTGCAGTTGCTTGTGGATCAACTTTCAATTGCGATCGCCCAATCTTTTCTGCTCAGTCAAGCTCGACAGCAAGCGCGCGACGAAGCCGTTGTCAACCAAATTACCAGTTTGCTCCATTCTCCTCTAGAACTAAACGAAATTCGGCAAGCCGTTCTCGAACAAACTGTCAAGCATTTGCATGGTTCGGGAGGGCGACTGTACATTGCAGCCGAGTTTGCCGATCGGCCGGCTTTACTTTATACCTGCGGCCAGCAGCCCCCGGACATCGACCTTGAACTCAGCCCGTTTTGGCAGCAGATTATGGGGTTGGTCAACCAAGACGATCGAGCAAAAACTCCTGATACCAGCCAATTAGATGTTTTTCAAAATCTATATTCCCAGCATGACAATTCAATTGACAAAAATATTTCCAGCTTAATCGTACCCCACTTGTACGCGATTTCCGATATTTCTAAAGAACCTCAACTCAAATCTGTATCTGCCAATTTTTTGGAAGCTTCCATTCGATCATTTTTGGCAGTACCGCTGCAATACGGCCAACAGTGCATCGGCTGTCTCACCGTTTTTCGTAGCCCTATAGAAACCGAAATTTTGTGGGCGGGTTATTGCAGTTCCGACGCCAGGAGCGATCGTCCCCGAAAGTCCTTTGCAGCTTGGAAAGAAATCAAAATCGGCGAAACTCTAAAGTGGAGCAGCGAGGAACAAAAGCTAGCAAAATCTTTAGGCACTCACCTGTACATGGCTGCAATGCAGAGGCGGGTCGAGGCAATGATCCGACATCAAGCTTCTCACGACCAATTAACCGGTTTACCTAATAGATTGCTGTTTAATGAAAGGCTGTCTTTAGCTTTAGCTAGCGCTCACCAAAACGCAGAAATGCTGGCAGTGATATTTCTTGATTTGGACAGATTTAAAAATGTTAATGATACTCTCGGACACCCTGTGGGCGATTTGTTGCTGCAAGGTGTATCTCGGCGTTTGACTAAGTGTTTGCGCGTGGGGGATTCGATTGCCCGTTGGGGCGGCGATGAATTTACTTTGCTGCTGCACAATATCAACAGCCCTGATGAGGCAACTAAGATTTGCCAGCGGATTATCCAGAGTTTAAGCACTCCGTTTGATTTTGACGGTGTAGAACTTTATACTAAGGCGAGCTTGGGAATTGCTTTGTCTCCTTACGACGGAGAAGATGCAGAAACTTTGCTGAAAAATGCTGATGCTGCGATGTATAAAGCTAAACAGAAAGGTCGGAATAATTATCAGTTTTATACGCGGGCGATCGGCAGTAAAGTCTCCGAGGAACTTAACTTAGAAAATCAGCTTTACAAAGCTCTAAACAAATCAGAGTTTGTGCTGCACTATCAACCGCAAATAAACTTAAATACCAGGCAAATAGTCGGCATGGAAGCTCTGATTCGCTGGCAGCATCCCGAACGCGGTTTGATTTCTCCCGATCGCTTTATTCCCTTAGCTGAGGAAACAGGATTAATCTGCCAAATGGACGAATGGGTGATGCGGACTGCTTGCTTGCAAAATCGAGCGTGGCAGTTACTGGGATTGCCGCCGATGCGGATAGCTGTGAATTTATCAGCCCGGCAGTTTCTGCAAGCTAATATGGTACAAACCATCGCTGAAATTTTATCAGAAACCAAGTTAAATCCCGAGTATTTAGAAATAGAAATTACCGAGAGCCTTGCCATGACAGATGTGAGTTTTACGGTGTCGGTATTGCAGCAGTTGCAGGAAATGGGAATTAAAATTTCTCTGGACGATTTTGGCACCGGTTATTCTTCGCTGTGGTCTCTGAAAAGCTTTCCGCTCAATAATTTAAAAATAGACAAATCCTTCGTGGCCGATTTGGTGAACGGCAGCAGCGGTGCTACTATTGTGAAACTGGCGATCGCCTTGGGACAGGGCCTGAATTTACAGGTGATTGCTGAGGGAGTGGAAACAGCAGAACAGTTGGCGTTTTTGCACTCGCATCAGTGCGATATGGGTCAGGGTTACTTCTTTAGCAAACCAATACCGGCGGCGGCTATAACCCAATTGTGCTTAGAAAATCAATCTGGCAAATAATATCGACTCTCTAACTGCACCGCCCGTGATTGTTGACTGTTGACTCACAGTGAACAGTCAACAGTCAACAGTCAACATCATTCAGGTGTAACCGGAAATGATATTACTGCCAAACAAACACTTTTGCTTCGTATTCTGGCAAGTCAATCATAATATTGTCATCGCCAGATTCAATATCATAATTCCCCGTCCATTCGTGCCAAGTTCCGTTGGCCGGGAAGTGGGGAACGCTGTAACCTGCCAGATAATTTTCCGACATATTCGCCACTACTACAACTCTCGAACCTTCATCGTTCCAGCGAGTGTAAGCAAACACTTTCGACTCTGGATCTTCGTGGAAAAAATCGATGTTTTCTGTGTAAAGTGCTTGGTTATTTTTGCGTAGGTGAATCAAGCCTTTGTAGTATTCCCACAAACCTTTATTCATGTCATTTCCTAGCAGCGTCCAGTCAATTTTAGATTGCTCGATTGTTTTGGCTTTGTATTCACCAAATTCTTCGCCCATCCAAATCAGCGGCACGCCAACTGCTGTCATTAACAGCACGGTTCCCAACTTCGCCCGTTTGAATGCGGCTTCATCCAAAATTCCGCGCGAACCCAATTCGGCAAAAACGCGATCGTGATCGTGATTACTCAAATAATTGACTACATTCGTAGCACCCAAGAAACCTTGCCGCTTGCAGTCAATTACCTCTTTGAGGCGTTCTAAATCAAAATTGTCGCCGCAGAGTTGTGGAATCAAGGAGTGATAGAAACTGTCGTGCCAGCAGCCGTCCATCGGCCCGTCTAAATTCGTGATGCTGGGATTTTCGGGAATGTATTCGGCAATGGTGTAAAACGGTTTGGGGCCGGCGACACTTTTGGCTTCTTGAACTATCCAGTGCATGAAATCGTAGTTAGCAATTTGTCGCGCCGCGTCGAAACGAATGCCGTCGAGATGATATTCTTGAACCCAATAGCGGACTGTATCGCCAGCAAATCTGCGCGCCGGGAAAGTTCCTAAATTTTCGTCGTAGAATTCGTAGTTAAATTCCGGGCCCCAATTGTTGTCTGGATCGCGGGGTTCGTGGTGATACCAATAATCGTGATCGATTTGGGTGAGGGGGCTGGATGATTCGGAGTGGTTGTAAATCCCGTCCATGATGACGCGAATCCCGCGCCCGTGACACTCGTCTATCAAGTTTTTGAGTTCTTCTGTGGTTCCGTAGCTGGACTCGGCTGCCAAGAAGTAGCGGGGGTTGTAGCCCCAACTGTAGTCGCCTGGGTATTCTTTGAGGGGCATGAGTTCGATCGCGTTGATGCCGAGTTCGACTAGGTAATCGAGTTTTTCGACGACGTGCTTGTACTGGCCGCGGGCTAGGGGATCGGCTTCGCCGCCGGAAAAGTCGGCAACGTGCATTTCATAAATCACTAATTCCCGATCGGCCGGTAGCGGTTTATCGTCGTGTTTCCAGACGTAGGTATCGATAATGCGATCGCCCTCTTTGATCCGAACAATGGCGTTTTGAGTAGGATCGTCAATGTCAGTCGCGTAGGGATCGACCACATCTACCCACTGATCTGCTTCCACAAACCAGCTTTTCGACTGAACGCGAAATTTGTATTGATAAACGCCATCCTCCAACTCAACTCGCGTGCGGAAATAACCTTCTTCGTCCTTTTCCATCGGGATATCTTCCCAATTAGAAAAAGAGCCAATCAAGGCAGCTCCTTTGTTGTAGGGAGCAAATAACTTGAATTCAATTGGGGCGGCCATAATACCTCTTTCTAAAATATTTCAGTAGCAGTTAATACTTTTAATTTCGCAAATTTAAGCGAACTCAACATCACTCTGCGGATATAATTTCTTTAAGGCTTAACTATTCCTAAAAGTATGGTGTTTTGCCCGGACCGCTGCATTTTGTGAAGTGAAATCGCGTCAGTATTGGTAGTTCGATCGCCATTTATCTAATTTTCGATTCCTTTATCCTAACTATTAGTAATTATATCATTATTTGACATCTATCTTAAGGTGTATTTACTGATAAATAATGATTTAAAATATCTGCACTGGGATAGATGCGGACTTAAATATAGCTTTTTAATACTTAAAATTATCGGGCTGGCGATGGTGAGACTGCAGCCTATATTTTTGGCAGTAAGGTGCGCGTTGCACACCCGACAGGAGCTACGTAAGGCGCGCACTACGCGCCCTACTTTTAACTACTTTTTGCCTGATAATAACCAGAAAGAATTGGTTGAAAGCCTCTTCATTTTAGGGAGAAATTAAAAGAAGACTATTCATTACTCCAATCCTATTCCTTCTACGTAGAGGTCGCCCTCCGAGGTCGCTGTCAACTGTCAACTGTCAACTGTCAACTGAATAACGCTTCATCCAACCAAGCCAGAACGCAGGGCGAGAACGGCAGCCTGAGTGCGGTCATCAGCACACAACTTGTTCAAAATATTGCGGACGTGAGTTTTGACTGTACCGACAGTAATGTAAAGCTTTTCGGCGATTGCAGCATTGCTGTAACCCTGCACGATCAGTTCCAAAACCTCTAATTCCCGTTCGGTTAAAGGGTAAGTCTCAATGATGTGACTAAACTCGGGTTCGGCAGCCTTAATTGTGACTCTTTTACCCTCTGCTTTCGGTTCTTCCGGCGTGGGTTCCTTAGTGCGAGCTTGTTTTAGGACGATACGGGCGATCGCCGGATCAATCCAAGAGTTACCTTCGTGAGTTACTTTTACTACGTCTAACAACTGATCGAAGCTGATATCTTTCATGCAGAACGAGTCAGCTCCGGCGGCAAAAGCAGCCAGAACTTCTTCTTCATTGTCCTGAAAAGTCAGAATCAAAACTTTTGTATCCGGATCGGACTCCGATATCGATTTTTTGAACTTTTGTGTCAGTTCAATACCGTCAAAATCCGGCAAGCCAATATCTACAATTGCCACGTCAGGTTTTGAAGACTGAAGCAGTTTCAATCCGTCTGTAGCGTTAGCTGCATCGCCAACAACTTCTATAGTGTCACGCTGTTGTAAAGCTGTGCGGATGCCGACTCTTGTCAGGTCATGGTCTTCTATCAAAGCAACGCGAATTTTACTCATCTTTTTTCCAATAGTCCAGTAAACCTTAAAAATATCGTCAATTGACTCAGCCTAACTGAGCAAATTTGAGAATGTGTCCTGATTTAGGGTTTTACAGGTCGCACATCATTTTTAAGCATACTCATGTAGCGGCCAAGAATGCAAGTTAATTTTTAAGTTATTTTGCGGCGATGCTTGCACGAACCCGATCGGGACAGGTAAGCTCTCGATGCTTTAACAGTTTAACTGAATTATGCTATTGTCCGCCCCTTGATAGAGGTAAAGATACCACTACCTCGATACATTTAAAGTATAAAAAGTTTTGATGCACTTTGACCGTCAAAATCACTAAAGCTAGCCGCACGAGTCTTTAGCCAGTGTTAGGGCTCAAGTCTAATGCTTATTTATACAACCTGTTATGACTCACTATCACGGCAATAAGTCTTTTCACTCGGAGTTTTCCGACTCGGAAATCTTACACAAAGAATCTGAAGTAACATCCCCCCAACCGCAAGTTTGCGACTGCGAAACTCAGGACGATCGCCTGTGGGAGGCAAATCCTCACATAGTTTGGAAAACAAAGGCCGACGGTTGGGTGACTTATTTAGATCAGCGCTGGGAGGATTACACGGGCGTACCAGCAGCAGCAGCTTTGGGTTTCGGCTATCTGGCGCAGGTCCACCCAGAAGACCGCCCTCGTCTATTGGCGCGATCGCACAGTTCTAAGTTCCCGCCGTCAAGTTACGAAATTATATTTCGTCTGCGGACGCGAGAGGGCATTTACCGCTGGAACCTGGCCAGAGGAGCGCCTGCTAACCCCGACAGTCAGGAAGTTTTGGAGTGGGTGGGAACCTACATAGATATGGACACGATCAAACAAACTCAAGCCGAACCCCAAGCAGAACCAGAAGTTTGGCGCCATCAAGGGCCCTCGGAAGACAATTTTACACCAAAAAATTTGTGTGAAGCCCAGACGGTAAGGGACGCGGAACACGAGTTGCACGCGATCGATCAATTTACAAATCTGTTGAGCCAGCGCGTGGGTAGCTTGTGCCAGTTGTTGCAAGGCATTGCGGATGCGACTGTAGAGGCGATCGCAGGAGCGGAATTTTGCCTAGTTGCTCTGCTGGAGTACGATTGCAGCGGCCTCAAACTCACCGCTGTCGGGGGCACGGAAAACTTTGGTGAGGGCAAAACCCCGCACGTGCAAAACAAGCTGCTGTGGAAAGCATTTGCGACTGGAGAATCTGTACTGTGTCGGTCTGAGTGTGGCGACGGCTTGCTGCCGGCGGCGGCTTGTGCAGCGGCGATCGAGTCGGGGCCAAGCGGGCGTTTGGGTGTGTTGGCCATCGGCAACGGGAAAGACAGCAGGGCGATTGACGGGCATACTCAGCAACTGCTGGCGGTGATGGGAAAACAAGCTGCGATCGCGATTAACAACGCGCTGGCGATGGAAAAATTAAAAAAGCAGGAACAGCTTTTAGACTTGCAAAACGAGCTGCTAATTCGCCAGCAGGAAGAGCTGGAAAATCAGGGTCGGCGCATTCAACAGCAAAAATTGCAACTGCTAGAAGCAGCCAAGTTAAAATCGCAATTTTTGGGCATCATGTCCCACGAATTGCGAACTCCCATGAATTCGATTATCGGCTTTTCCCAATTGCTGCTGCGCCAGCACAAACAACTGCTGAGTGCCCAGCAAACAGAAATGGTGGGGCGCATTTTACATAACGGCAAAAACCTGCTACTGCTAATTAACGATATCCTCGACCTCTCCAAAATCGAGAGTGGCCGCACAGAATTAAAAATTGAAAAATTTCATTTAGGGCATTTAGTAATGGATGTCGCCCGCGAATTCGGAAATCAAGCCACCGATAAGAACGTGGCAATGTCCGTCAGCGTCTGCTTGCGGGATCAGTTGATAGTTAATGACAAGTTGCGCCTGCGGCAAATTTTGGTCAATCTCGTTTCCAACGCGGTTAAATTCACACATGAGGGCAGCATTTGCATTGAGGTGCGGGAATTAAATTGCGATCGGCTAACTATCACCGTTCGGGATACAGGAATCGGCATCTGTGAAAAGGATATTCCCCACATTTTCGACAAGTTTCACCAAGGCGACCAAAGCACAACTCGCCAATATCCAGGCACCGGTTTAGGACTAGCTATTTGTGCTTCTTTAGCCAAGATGATCGACGGTACAATTACTGCCGAAAGTCAACCCAAAAAAGGTTCGATATTTCGGATGGAATTCCCGCGAAAAGTTTACCCTAAAAAACTCACGGGATGACTGAAAACCTTTTTTCTAGCACTTTTGAAAAATAGGGCTATATATAGCAATCCTAAATCATTTGTGTAATTCTTGTAGGGGGAAACCCCCCGTGGTTGCCCCCATGAGCCCGGGGTATGCACTCTTAGCACTACCCCTACATCTTTTGAAATGTACTGTAGCAAGACTTTGTTAAACTGGTATTATATTTACAGCAAATTGCTGATCTCAAGAGTGATGTAATAGTCATGGCGAGCGATTGTTTCGCGATCGCTCGCCATGACATACTATACTAATTGCAACTAAAAAAAAGCAAGTATTAAAACCGGATTTAGTATACAAGCCGACGGACATAATGAGGTTTATTTATGTCCGCTAATTATATAAAATCTGGTTTTAATCCCTCCTTTATTCTTCAGTCTGCGGATGACGTTGGGCGAAGCTCAGTCGATCCGCAGGCTGGGTTTGACTCTCAGCAGCGGTTTGAACCGCCGAGTCTGATCTAAAGACTAGAAGTTTTCCCTACTTGGGCCTGAGTATCAATTGGTTTAACATCGGTGTAGCCCATATTATTAGCTACGTCGCGCAGCACCGAAATTTGCTGTTCAAAATCAAGACCTTCAATTTGACCCAACACGCCATTGACAGCCTCAGTTGCCTCATATCCTTCGGGGATATCGACAATTGTTTCTCCCATACCAATAGCCCAAGCATACCAAACAACCAACTGATTGTTAGCAGTTAAAGCTCCGTAAGCGTGAGAATACGGCGTGTCGGATCGGTTGACAATACCTCGCATTATATTCAGTTGTTCGTCAGCCGAAAGCTTGTAAAAATCATCAAGCAGCATGGGAGCTAATTCTGGTTCGGCGGCGGTGGGAGCGGCTGGTGTAATTGAATCTCCCATTTTTTCATAAACAAAGTAGAGCAGCGCCAGTTTTTCATCTGTACCCAACCCGTTGATTGTCTGAACGATGTTTTGAGTGTCGTTGGAGAGAGAGTGAGGATTGGTCGCGGCGGGTGAGTTCATAAACAAAATTCCTTAAAAATGCTTCCAGAATATACAAATATCAAGATTTGTAAGTACAAGTCACCATCCCCGAGAGGTAATACGATTTTAGATTTGAGATTTTAGATTTGAGATTAAACAATGGGGAATGGCTTAGTATGTATGGGTTGGGAGCTTTCCTAAAGTTGCATTATTTTCGGAAACAGGTGTAATTTTGAGCCGCCATCCTAGAATAAATCATCCTTAAGATAGAAGCCAAAGATACATCTGCGGGTAGATGAAAAAGCCTGGGATTTAAGTAAGGATTGAGAAAGTGAATTGTTAAATAAAACTAGCAAGGAGTCGGCTATGTCGGAAATAAATACAGAACCAAATAACACTGAAAGCTTTGACGCTCAGCAGATCACCGAAAGCGCGGAAGCTGGAGAACAAAAGTTGCCGACCGTTGATGTATCAGCAGACTACGAAGCTTCAAAAGAATTCAGCGTGAGTGACATCGATCGCACGGGTGCCGGCGCTCAAGCTGCCGCCGCTGCAACTGCACCTAAATTTCCTATTCCCGCTCCTAAAGATATCGCAAAGCCAGCAGATACAAGCGGTAATCCCGCTGATTTTCGTTCGATGGCTAAGGACATTACGCCTGCTGGTACACCGGGCAATGTTACCGACGATTTGATCCAGAAAGCGATCGATCTTGGTACTTCCGGCAGTTAATTTAGAAATTCTTCATCCTCGATGCAAAACCTCTGTATTGTAGGGTGCTTATGGCGCGCCTTACCCTATAATTCGCGCGTAAAACCAATTTTTGCATAAGTCTTGAATTCTCAAGTGAGTGCAGGATAAGCTGCAATACAGTAGGATCACAACAAAGTTGTGTCCTTAAACGCTGGAATACAGTAGGGACACAACTTTGTTGTGTCCTTAAAGTGTTAATTTTAACTATGCCTAATCGCTTAATTTTAAGTCGATCGCCCGACAAATTTTGCCGACAGTGCGATCGCCCAAAATTTCAATTACTAAATCCACGCGATCGCCCTCCTCAACCATCGACTTAATAAATAACTCGGGATGCAGCGCTTTCCAGAAATATTCGACAAACCGATTAATTTCGGCTTCTGACATTCCCGACTTCCCCGCCGCCATCATTTCCTGTTCCGCCTGATTGCGCCACACTTGAGAAATGCGATAATCTTGGGGATACAAAACCATCAACCGATCTAATCGGTTCCACAGCGGCAGATAGTCGTGCAGCTTCGCATTCATATCGCGCGCAAACTGACAGTCGCATTCTGTGGAAATCGGAAATGGCGCAGCCGCCAAAAATTCGTTTAATCTGGCATCAGCTACTGGATTCACGCCGACAAACCAACCTTCAAAAAGTACAATATCCGCACCGGGAATAATTTCGGGTTGACTTCGATCTCCTGCACCTCCGTAGGCAGATTTGTCAAACCGGGGAATTTCTATTTTTGGATGGTCAACTACGGCTAATTCGGAAGTTGGAGAAGCGCGCAAGTTGTCTAAAACGGAGATTCCCAAGTCAATATCGTGAGTGCCGGGGGGGCCGCGCCAAATCAAACGCGGGTCGGCTTTTTGGAGTTTTTGGCGATCGGCATACGTCTTGTAAAGATCGTCTAAAGAAAGGCTGACTGTAGAATATCCCATTTTCCCCAAAATCACCTTCAAAACTTGGCATAAAGTCGTTTTTCCGGTTCCTTGTCCTCCTAAAATTCCTTGAATTAGAGGACGCTTTAAACTTTGTTTTTCAGTCGATAATTGCATCGCCAGTGGCAGCCACAGATTCCACAAAGTTTCGAGAAAAACACTTGATTTGAGCGGGAAAGTATGCAATTCGTCAAGCAGAGACAAGAATAAATCTGTTTTGTGGCGGACAACATCGGCTACATTGTCAGGGGTAATGCCAAAAGCGCGCGTTAGCGAAGCCGTCGAAGAGGATCGCACATCATCGGCAAGTTCCCAAATTGCCAGCAATTCTAACTCGCCGGCGCTGATCTTCCTGAGCGGGCGATCGCCAGCTATCCATGCTTCTAAAATTTCTACAGGATTTAAGTTCGATCGATCCATCTGTTTAAAAATATCGGGCGCACACTCGAAAGCAAAGCCCCTATAAGTCAACACTTGTTAAGAGCCAAGCTTAAAAGCCTCCACAAATAAATTATAAGTAACACCAATTTTCAGAGCTTGGAGCATTTCCAGCCACAAATAACTGGTTCCTGGCCGCTGCCAACGATAAAGCAGCAGGCTCACCAATTCCGTCCACAATACCAACAGCGCTGCGGCGATAATATCCCAATCCGCAGATTGTCCGGCGATCGTCGAAAGAGCAGTTCCCAAAAAAGTGCCGAACAGCAGGCTAATTATCAGGAGCGAAATCCGCCGCCAAGGATTGCTCAGCCAGCCTCCGAAGCTATCGCCCAGAACGTCAAGCAATCTGTTAATTCGGGTATTCTGCATAAAAGTTATACGATTTGAGATTTAAGATTTGAGCTTTGAGATGCGGAATGACTGATGAATATTGGGGTTGGGAGTACGGGCCTATAGTGGCACTCTTTTTTTCAACTGGTATTAAAAGTTATACGGGTGAGTAAACAAATGACCCTCACGACCAACTTCAAATCCTTATCGGTGTCAGTATGTCGCCATCTAAAATCTCAAATTTAACATCTAAAATGGTATTGAGCGATCGCGGACTTATAGCCGAGAACGCTCAAGTAATTAAGTATAACTGTATCTTGTGGCACAGCAGACCCTGGTTTTACATTAAAAATAGTTAAGACTAATTGCCGGTGCCGTCTATCCTTATAAGCCTAAAATTTATGAAACTTAAAATTTACCAGATCGTAATTGGAGTGTCGATCGTCCTAATTACAGGAATGTTTCTACGACGTTTTGAAATCACTATCTCCAACGGTTCAAATCAGTCGAGCGATTGGCCCTCACAAGCCACCGCACTCCCCCCAATACCCCCCGTTTCCCCGGTCGCGACAGCTTCTGCAGACACCGCCAGCGAGCCCAAACCCGACTCAACACCAACCCCCCCAGATCCAGAGGAGGAATTGCTTTCCTCAATCCCTGCAAATACTAAAGCCGCCGGCATTCTGCGCGTCAGCAACCGCAGCGAACACCCAGTGCGAGTGGCCCTGCTGTCGAAACGGCAAGCTGAGAAACCCTACGGCAAACCGGCGCACTGGGATTTTGCACCGGGGGAAGGAGGCGACAAGGGACTAATGCTATCCCTGCCGGAGGGCAAGTTACAAGTCAAACGGGGAGACATTCTGGTGGTTTTTGCTCAGGATGGTTCTCGCCGCTACTGGGGGCCTTACGTCGCTGGGGAGACACCTTCGCCCGCTTGGAACAGCACAGCCGGAGAATGGCAATTAGTTTTGCAGCCGTGAAGGTTTAAGTAGAAGGAAGAAGTAAAAAAGAATAAGGCATACACAGCAAGCTTTTTAGCGATCCGTATTTTGCATTTGATTAGGTCGATTTGGTGAGTTGCGGGTGGAGATTTTGGTGGAGAAACCCGGTTTCTGAGGTCTTGTTGAGAATGGTGGCAGATTTGAGTTGAACCGGGTGCGATCGAATTCTAAGTTTCGATCAGGCAATTTTTCGGTAGACTTCTATGCGAGTTAAAATTTTAAATCTAAAATCGCAGGAAGTTTGGGTGAAGGAAGTTATTAAAAATTTGTCAGAATATCGCAGGCACCGCCCGTTAGCACCTTTGTTACTGTCGCTGTTGTGGCTGGGCGCGATCGGCTTCGTAGCTTTTTTGTGGAATCTCGGCAACATCGGCTTAGTTGACGAAACCGAACCGCTGTTTGCCGAAGCCGCCCGTCAAATGACTGTGACAGGGGATTGGATCACTCCTTATTTTAACGGCGAAACCAGGTTTGACAAGCCGCCGTTGATTTATTGGCTGATGGCGGTGGCTTACCGCACTCTGGGAGTTAACGAGTGGGCTGTACGTCTGCCGTCGGCTTTGTGCGCGATCGCCCTGACTTGCCTCGGATTCTATACCTTATGGAAGACAGAAGAAAGTTCGGCAACGGATTCTGTAGCGGATGTAACGGATGTAATGGATGTAACGGAGAAGTCCGAGGGAATATTTTCCCCCTCTCCCACTCCCCCCCACTCCCCCTCTCCCCCCCTCTCCCCCACTCTCCCCCTCTCCCCCTCTCCCACTCCCCCCCTCTCCCCCTCTCCCACTCCCCCCCTCTTTCTTTCTACTCCTTGGATTGGTGCGGCGCTAATCGCCTTAAATCCCCAAACTATTGCCTGGGGGCGGACTGGCGTTTCAGATATGCTATTAGTCGCCTGTATGTGTTCGGCACTTCTGGCATTTTTCCTCGGTTACACCCTAGAAGAACAGAGAGAAAAAGCAGAATTTTCTACCGTTTCCGCTTCCCGATTTCCCAATAAGTGGTATCTGACTTTTTACGTACTAATTGCCCTAGCAATTCTAGCTAAGGGGCCTGTGGGAATTGTCATACCAGCGCTGATTATTGGCAGCTTCGGGCTGTATTTAGGAAATTTTCGGCAACTTTGGCGCGAAATGCGTCCGGTGTCGGGAATCTTGATTATTCTGGTGATCGCCCTGCCTTGGTTCGTTCTGGTTATTTTAGACAACGGTCAAACTTATATTGACAGTTTTTTCGGCTATCACAATTTTCAGCGTTTTACTGAAGTAGTCAACAAGCACTCAGCGCCTTGGTATTTTTACTTTTTTGTAGTGCTGCTTGGTTTTGCACCTTGGTCGATTTATTTGCCGGTGGCGATCGCCCGTACCCGTTTTTGGCAGCGCAGTTACTGGCGCCGTCAACCGCGATCGGCTCAGTTGAGTTTATTTGCCCTATTTTGGTTCGGCTGCATCTTTGGCTTTTTTACGATCGCCGTCACCAAATTACCCAGTTACGTATTGCCTTTACTGCCCGCCGCTGCCATTTTGGTGACGCTGCTGTGGAGCGATATTATTGCAGGTAACGAACCCAAAAACAGGCCGGGAAAGTTAGAAAAAAAACCGAATTCTTTACCGCGAGGGCTGTTAGTCACATACATTTTCAATGTTGTATTTTTACTAATTGTAGCCGGAGCAACTTTCTACTCCTACAACTGGCTGGGAGACGACCCGGCAATGCCCAATTTTCCCCAAGCACTTCAGCAGTCAGGATTGCTGATTGTGGGCGGTGCGATTTGGATAACTGCTGCATTGGCGATCGGGCTTTTGCTCTGGAAGCGAAAACAGCGCTGGATTTTGGTTGCTAATTTCATCGGCTTAGTAGCATTTATCATCTTTGGTCTTACTCCCGCCTACAAATTGGTGGATATCAACCGTCAGTTACCTCTGAGACAGTTAGCGCAGGTTGCGGTTCAACAAAAACTGCCGGGGGAAGAGTTTATTATGGTTGGTTTCTGGAAACCAAGTCTGGTTTTTTACACCGAAGAGCCGGTGACTTACTACCGAGCTGTCAATAAGGCGATCAACTACATTCAGGAAGCTAAAAATCCAATTTTTCCCTCTATTTTGGTGCTGGGATATCCAGAAAAATTTGTGCAATTAGGATTGCAGCCAAATCAATATCAATTGTTGGACAGTCGCGGCGCGTACCAACTCGCTAGGGTTCCGAGAACAGCATTTCGATAGCGTCTATAGTGTGATCTCATACTTGTTAAACAAGGTAGAAAAATGATTAAAACTAAGAATCTTCAACTACTTGCCGTCGAAAGGATTCACATAGAAGCTTTCTTACGAAGTAAAAGCGAGCTTGCAGCAATTTTAAATGTCGTAGTGCCTAATAGCTGGCCTCATTTCCCGGAAGCATTTTCCCTCCCTGCTGACGAATCTTGCGAATCCAATCTGCCTCCAACTGACTGGCGCAACTACTTCTTTATTCATCCAAAAAATGAAGTGCTTGTCGGCAACGGAGGTTTCAAAGGCTCACCTGATGAGTCTGGGACTATAGAGATAGGTTATGAAATTGCTTCCGAATATTGGAATCGCGGATTTGCAACTGAGGTGGCACAGGGAATGATCGATTATGCTTTCGCTCACGAGGAGGTGAAAGCAGTCATCGCTCACACTTTAGCTGAAAAAAATGCCTCGAATAGCGTGTTGCAAAAAGTGGGAATGAAGTTCATTGCAGAGGTGGACGATCCTGAAGAAGGCAAGATATGGCGATGGCAAATAAGCAGGGATGAATATCATCCGACTTGAACTATAACGCCGTTTGGCTGTTTAAGTCACTGGTTTTGGCGGTAATTTGAAGGCTCTCGGTTGGAGCATTAAATATGGCAGATTGAATAAAAGCTATAATCTAGTCACTACCTAAAACCCGAAGCTGGGAGCCTACAATGGTTTCAATTCTCAACAAACCCTCCTCGTTAATCCATGAAATTTGCATTGAAAAAGTCGATCGGTGGAAGTTGTTCAAATTTAGTGAATCGCTCCAGCAGCGCATGGAACAATTGTTAGAGAAGAAAAAAGCAGATCAACTAATAGCAGAAGAGGCAGCGGAACTAGATGCCATTGGGGAATTAGATCGTATATTTACCCACATCAATGCAATGATGGCGGCTCAAGATGTCAATCAGTGATCTACGCTCAACTTGCCTGAAACAAGCGATGATGGATAGGATGTCATTTTAATTGTAAAAGTGTGGTAGCCATGACTGAGTTACTTGAACGTGCGATCGCGAAGTTGAAAACATTGTCTGCCAGCGAGCAAGATGCCCTCGCTTCAATGATTCTGGAAGAACTTGAAGACGATATGCGCTGGGATAAAGCATTCTCCCGTTCCCCCGATGCTCTTGCTAAACTCGCAGCAACCGCAATGGCTGAGTATCATGCAGGTAAAACCCAAGAACTCGATCCAGAAACATTGTGAAGTCAAGCACTACAACCGAGTTCCGTAAATTATTTGCTGATTTACCCGAACAAGTTCAACAGCAGACACGCGGGGCGTATCGCCAGTTCAAGGAAGACCCAAGTCATCCAAGCTTGCGTTTCAAGAAAGTGCATCCCGACTTACCAATCTACTCGGCCCGAATTAGCAAAAACTATCGAGCAGTTGGTCAGTTAGATGGAGACACTGTAATCTGGTTTTGGGTTGGTTCGCACACAGACTACGATAGATTGCTAGGGCAGTTGTAGCAGTGTCTATAGCCAGCCCATATCGAATTAGAAAAGTGTATTTAGACAGGTGGAAGATTACGATCGCAATCAATCAAAGAAGCTCAACAGCAGTTGCAGCAGTTAATCGCATCCATGAGTCAGTCGCATCAACTGATCGCCCTTGGACAAACTAGCAATGCAGTGTTATTGTCTGAATCTGACTGGGCATCGGTACAGGAAACACTGTATCTTCTCTCAGTACCGGGAATGCGGGAATCGATTCGAGAAGGAATGGCAACGCCGATCGAGGATTGCGATCGCCCTTGAGACTGGTAACTAGGCCGACCATACGTGCCATAATCAGCCATATTATTTGATGTGCGATCGCCCGAAACTATGGATGCGCTAATCGGCAAAAGTTTACAAGGTGGAAAATACACCCTCGAACAAGAACTGGGACGGGGTGGCTTTGGGATTACCTTCCGCGCCAATCACCGCTACTTAGGACAGCCTGTAGTCATTAAAACCCTCAACGAATCTCTGCGGCGCGATCCAAATTTTGCCGAATTTGATCGCAAGTTTCAAGACGAAGCGAGGCGGTTGGCTTCCTGCATCCATCCGAATATTGTCCGCGTCAGCGACTTCTTTGTCGAAGACGGGCAGCCCTACATGGTAATGGACTACATAGCCGGTCAGAATTTGGCCGAGGTAGTCGGTGGAAACAATCCCCTCCCAGAAAATCTAGCAATTCTCTACATCACTCAAATTGGCGCTGCTTTGAAAGCAGTTCATCAAAAAGGCTTGCTGCATCGAGATGTCAAGCCACAAAACATTCTCCTGCGCCAAGGTACCCAAGAAGTCGTGCTGATCGATTTCGGCATTGCCCGCGAGTTTACAGCAGGTGCAACCCAAAATCACACTAATATGGTGTCCGACGGCTACGCGCCGCCAGAACAGTATTTCGCCCAAGGAAAATATACCCCCGCCACAGATGTTTACGGTCTGGGGGCGACGCTTTACACTTTGCTGACAGCACAAGTGCCAGTGGCTGCAATTCTCCGTACCAGCCAGCCGATGCCTTCACCCCGCGACTTGCGGCCTGAGTTAAGTACGACTGTCAGTCAAGCAGTGATGCGGGGGATGACTGTAGAAGCTCAAAATCGCCCTGGTAGCGTGGATGAGTGGCTGGGTCTGCTGCGCGGGCAGTCGCCGGACACTGGGCCGACGGTGGCGGTGATGCCGGGACATGGCGCTCAGTCGCCTGCAAATGTGAGAACAGCGCCTGCTGTGGTGTCTTCTGGGGGCAGCAACCGCAAGATTTGGTGGATTTTGGGGTTCGTGGCGATCGCCCTGTTAGTTGCAGGTTTGGTCGGTGTTGCTAGGGTTTTCCTCAACCGGCAACCTTCCGAACCCGCACCTGTAGCGAAGGACGATCGCACTTCGGCCCCTGCAGATCCAGACGCGCGATCGAGTCCCGCACCAATTCCCGCACCCACACCAACTCCAACTCCAACTCCCAGAGAAACTCCGCCGCTTGCTGCGGAAACTCCCGCCCCAGCAGAAACTCCTGCTCCCGCCCCAGCAGAAACTCCTTTCTCGCCAACACCAGCCCCAGCTCCAACAACGGCAGGGGAAGGCGCGGGGACACAACCCCTAGAAGAACCAACGGAAAAACTTGTTGATAAAGAGTTGCCGCCCGATCGATCGCCCGCACCCAGCGAACAACCGACAACCAGCAATCGGAGGAATCCCGCAATCCCCGGATATGCCGTTGGTACGCCGGAAAGTCAGATTTTAGCGGAATTGGGACAACCCACGGACTCTCAAGGCCGGGGCTATTGGCCCAATACTCGCACCGCACTTTACGAAATATTGCCGAACCGAATTACTCTCGGCTACATTTACGATCGCGATTCCGACAAATTAGTGCAAACAGAGGGTTCTTTTGCCCCGTCGGTGGACGATTTGGTAGTCAAAACCGCCTTAAACGGGATGGTGGGCGGCGCAAGCCGGGAGATTTTGCAGGGGTTCCGAGATGTGCAGCAGCGCCGGACAAATCAGTTTACATTTAGGAAGGGTTCGCTCTCAGGTACGATCGAACGCAACGAGCGCGATCGGATTTACATCGGCGTTTGGGACGAAAATTTGCATTAATCCAGGACGATCGACCTAAGTTCGGTGCGTCAGACTGAAATTATCTGCGTCAATCAGTGTTTATCCGCCTGAAATCTGCGGTGAATGTATCGATCGACCACTTGTGCAAAATCCCCAATCCAAAATCCCCAATCCAAAATCTTCAATCCAAAATCGATTGACGTTAAACAAAATATTCGCTATGATAAGAGGACACGAGGGGCTGTAATGGTTTCGACAGGGTGGCGAAAGCTGCTCCGTGATGCAGGTCGAGAGGGAGTCCACTCTCGTTAATATCGGCTCAAACAAAAAAGTAAATGCGAACAACATCGTTCCTTTCGCTCGCAAAGCCGTAGCTGTAGCCTAAAAACTTCTCTAGCTTGGTTCAGAGTGTATGCAGCTTAACTCCGTTAAAGGCAGCATAACAACCCCCAACGGATGCCCTAGCTAAACGTTTCTAGTCGTCTAGCCGGGAAAGCAATCACTAGAAAATCCCCCCATTTGGGATAAAGATGGTTCCCGCCCCAAGGATTAGAGGGGATAAACCTGTGAACGATCGGAAGGTAAATACCCATTTTGGACGGCAGTTCGATTCTGCCCAGTTCCATAAAAAAGGTGACGTAAAATCAATGGTTTAAGCCATTTGAAAGCCACTTTACAAAATTAAAAGGGCTCGCGAGTTAACTCGCGAGCCCTTTTGTTTGGGCTATATGTCCCTGGACGCATGGGTAGTCAGAAACCGGGTTTTTGCGAGAAAACTTCGTTACAGCACGCAGAAACGCATAAAAACCAGGTTTATTTGGTATTTATTCGTCTAGAACTAAACAACCACGGGTAGTCAACAGTCAACCGTCAACCGTCAACCGTCAACCATCAACAGTCAACAGTCAACAGTCAACCATAAGTTACCCACCCATTAGCCAAACTGGGATCTCAGATAATTAGAACTTTACCCCGTCCGTGCGTTCTGCGAGGCTGTCGGGCGATATACTATTAGGCGGTAAAGCATTAAAAATCTTTACAAAAACCCCGCTCTCTAAGCCTACTCCTACGAAGGACAGGTGAAAAATTATATGGCGATCGCTCAAAAGCTGGAAACATGAACCCAGGAATTGACTTACAAGGAAGTTTCGTAGAAGCCCTGATCGATTTGGGCTTACCGGCGGACATCGCCCAAGTGCTTTGGCTACCTTTGCCGATGGTACTGATGATTGTCGGTGCTGTATTCGGGGTACTGACTAGCGTCTGGCTGGAACGGAAAATTTCCGCCGCCGCTCAACAGCGGATTGGCCCCGAATTTATCGGCCCTCTGGGAGTGCTCGCACCCGTTGCCGACGGTCTGAAGTTGGTATTCAAAGAAGACATTGTACCGGCAAAAGCTGACGCGCTGCTGTTCACCCTCGGGCCGGTCATTGTCGTGATTCCAGTGTTTCTGTCGTACTTGATCGTGCCCTTCGGAGAGCATATGCTCATCGCCGATATGGGGACAGCAATATTTCTGTGGATTGCTCTTTCTAGCATTCAGCCGATCGGCTTGCTGATGTCGGGCTATGCTTCTAATAACAAATACGCCCTCCTCGGCGGACTCAGAGCAGCCGCTCAATCCCTCAGCTACGAAATTCCCCTAGCTTTGGCAGTATTGGCAGTGGTGATGATGTCCAACAGCCTCAGTACGATCGACATCGTACAGCAACAAGCCAGCTACGGCATCCTCGGCTGGAACGTCTGGCGACAACCCGCCGGTTTCCTCATTTTTTGGATTGCAGCCCTCGCAGAATGCGAACGGTTGCCCTTCGACCTTCCCGAAGCAGAAGAAGAATTGGTAGCAGGATATCAGACTGAGTACACGGGCATGAAATTTGCTCTGTACTACATCGCTTCCTACGTTAACCTCGTCCTTTCTTGCCTGCTAGTAGCAGTTTTGTACCTCGGCGGCTGGGAATGCCCGATTCCCGTCGGAGTTATCAGTAATGCCCTCGGATTGAGCGAGACAACTCCTTGGTTGCAGGTAATTACCGGCTTGCTGGGCATTACCATGACCATGCTGAAAGCCTACTTTTTCCTGTTTCTGGCAATTCTGCTGCGCTGGACTCTGCCGCGAGTTCGGATCGACCAATTGCTAAATTTGGGATGGAAGTTTTTGCTTCCCGTTGCTTTAGTTAATTTGCTATTAACCGCAGCTTTGAAGCTTGCCTTTCCCTTTGCTTTTGGCGGTTAATTGATAATAGGTAAAAGGCAATAGCTAACACAAATAAGCTGTTAACCAATTACCTATTATTAATTAGTAATTACCAAAAACTTAAGTACAGAGAGAGAACACAATGCTAAAATTCCTCAATCAAGTAGGCGAATACGCCAAAGAAACTCTTCAAGCTGCCAAGTATATCGGTCAAGGGCTTTCTGTGACTTTTGACCACATGAGACGCCGGCCGATTACGGTGCAGTATCCTTACGAAAAACTAATTCCTTCGGAACGTTTCCGGGGCAGAATTCACTTTGAATTTGACAAGTGCATCTCCTGCGAAGTCTGCGTTAGGGTGTGTCCGATCAATTTACCTGTGGTGGATTGGGAATTTAACAAAGAAACTAAGAAGAAACAACTCAAGCACTACAGTATCGATTTCGGTGTGTGTATCTTCTGCGGCAACTGCGTAGAATATTGTCCGACTAATTGTTTGTCGATGACAGAAGAATACGAGTTAGCCGCTTACGAGCGTCACGAGTTGAATTATGATAGCGTGGCTCTCGGACGTTTGCCCTACAAGGTTACAGATGATCCGATGGTGACACCGCTGCGGGAATTCGCTTATTTGCCGAAAGGTGTGATCGACCCTCATGAAGTTTCCTACACCGATCGCCGTGCTGGTCTCCGCCCAGAGGAAATTGTCGAAAAGTAAGTAATTAGTCATTAGTCAGCAGTCATCAGTCATTGAAATAACCAATAATTAATGACTGCTAACTAATGAGTAAAAACCAACAATAGAAAACTAATGATTGAGGATTTAAAATTGTGAATCTAGCCGAAGGGGTTCAACTTGTTTCATTTGGCATCCTGTCAGTAATGATGATTGGAGGAGCATTAGGAGTAGTCCTGTTCTCCAACATCGTTTACTCAGCATTTTTGCTGTGCGGCGTATTTACCAGCATTGCCGGTTTGTACCTGTTGCTGAATGCGGATTTTGTAGCAGCAGCGCAAGTATTGATTTATGTTGGCGCAGTTAACGTCTTAATTTTGTTCGCCATCATGTTGGTAAACAAACGAGAAGAGTTCCGCACAATTCCCAACGCTTGGGTACGTCAAGTAGCAACCGCAGTGGTTTGTGCTGGTTTGTTTGCGCTGTTGGGTACGATGGTAGTGTCTACTCCTTGGGCGATTGTGACAACGACGGGAGCACCCGCCGAAAGTTCAATTGTCACCATCGCCAAACACTTCTTTACAGACTACTTGCTACCTTTCGAGTTAGCATCAGTGTTTTTGTTAATGGCAATGGTGGGAGCAATTGTCTTGGCGCGCCGCGATTTCTTCCCGGATGAATTGTCCATGAAGCAATCGGAAACACCAGCTTTTAGTTTGCCAGAACGCCCGCGCGAATTAGTTTCTGCCGGCGATGTTTCTTCAGCAGAAACAAAGTAAGTGTAATGTGTACTTTGCACCTAAGTAGGTGGGTACAAATAAACATTAAATGAGTCGGGCGGGTTTTGCCTTCATCTTCTGGCTTGTATCATAGATTTTTAGCTAAACCCGCCCCTACCAGATACTATGGTTTTTTGCGCTTACCTACTTACTTCTTCGTAGGGTGCGCACTGCGCACCGTCTGGCGATCAACCCGGTTTCTGTTCGCAATTCCCCTATCTGCCTGTTTTGTAGTAATTTAGATCGAGAAAAACTAGAAAAACTTATGCAACTGCAACTCCAGTATTTCCTGTTATTAGCTGCTGCACTTTTCTGTATTGGCATTTACGGTTTAATTACCAGCCGAAATGCAGTGCGGGTGTTGATGTCGATCGAGTTGATGCTAAATGCAGTCAATCTCAACCTGATGGGTTTTTCTAACTATCTTGACTCCGTACAGATTAAAGGTCAAGTATTTACGGTGTTTGTACTCACGGTAGCGGCTGCTGAGGCTGCAGTCGGTTTGGCAATTGTTTTGGCGATTTACCGCAACCGCAATACCGTAGACATGGAAGAATTTAATTTGCTGAAGTGGTAATTCATCAATAGTCATCAGTCATCAGTCATCAGTCATTAGCGACAAACTAATGCAGATTAAAGACTGATGACTAAGGACTAAGAACTAAGAACTAATGACTTCTAGTAATTTCTAGAGTAATTCTACCCCCGAAATCAGGGATGGGGGCAGCAGGTTTCGAGAGTTGTAGTTTAACTTTTTCGACTAACGGTAGTTCTAAAAGCGCTTGAGCAATAGTATCTGCTAGGCGTTCGATTAATAAAAACTTCGAGTCTTTGACTAGCTTTTGAATCAGAGTAATTGCGCTGCGGTAATCAAGAGTATGTTGAATATCATCACTTTTTCCCGCTTGCGATAAATCCACCCAGAGTGTGACATCCACTTCAAACCACTGCCCCAAAACTTGCTCTTCCGGCAGATAGCCCGTATATCCGTAACAGCGAATTCCTGTAAGTTGAATAGAATCCATTTTGCAATAAACTAAAAGTGCGTTGTCTATACCACTTTGTATTAAACCAGATAAAGTTCTCTTTCTATTCCCTCTCTTTCTTTGCCCTTTTCCTTCTCCCTCTGCGCCCTCTGCGCCCTCTGCGGTTCAATCAATCTTATTCTATCTTAAATTTCACCAAAAAGCGGGGTCTGAAGCCCCGTCGTTCTACGACGGCTTTTTCTTCTCTTTCAATGTCGTAATTAATT
>NZ_JAUBRI010000055.1:0-47364 GCF_036701795.1 Microcoleus sp. N9_A1 | reverse complement strand
TTTTCTTGCACCATTACTGCCTTTATTCGTCCGAAAATCCATACCGTGTTTACTTCAACCACTGATTCAGCAAGCCCGAAATAGTGGCAAGGAAGAAGTTAAGATTCGATCGCCTTGCTTGAAAACCCAAGGTGTTGCCCTTGTGCCAAATTGCCAACTACCTTTGCATAGATGTGCTAATTTTGGGTGAGTATAGGCAGACATCTCACCGAAATGTAGCCGTAATTCATCCCCATAACTAAATATAACCTGATGACAAATTTCTCCGATAATTGGTTTAGTAATGACTGAAATAATTGGCTCGATATTTGGCTTCTGATTAGCAATAGATGTTTGAATAGCCATTTAAATATCCTCTAAAAATTCTTTTGCTTTCTGGCGGAGTTCGACCTAGGTAAAATCGCCTCTACGGTTTAAAGTTCCACCACAACCATTTTTCTTTTATTCCTCAATGAATAAACCAAAAGCAATCCTTAATTCACCTCCCATCTTAAACTCCCTAGCGATCGCATCAACCTGTTTAATATCGCGTTTTCTACCCATCAATATTATCTGCTAAAATGTTTTGTAAGATTTCTAAACCAAAGAAACCGGGTTTTTGGCAGTTTCGGGGAGGTGTGGCGAAGTATTCTGGAAAAAACCCGGTTTCTCGCCACCCATCCACTATTCATTGAAGGTATTTTACATACCTATGTTTTCGGTACGTAAGTCGATCGCACTTGCAACTCCTTCAACTGCTTGTCATCCACCCCAGCAGGCGCATTCGTCAGCAAACAACCCGCCTGCTGCGTCTTCGGAAACGCAATCACATCGCGAATCGAATCCTCCCCCGCCAACAGCATCACCAACCGATCCAAACCGTAAGCAATCCCGCCGTGGGGCGGAGTTCCGTACTCAAACGCATCCAACAAAAAGCCGAACTTATTGTAAGCTTCCTCAGTCGATAAACCGATCGCCTCAAACACCTTTTCCTGAACATCCCGCTGATAAATCCGCAGAGAACCGCCGCCCACTTCCGTGCCGTTTAACACCAAGTCGTAAGCTTGAGCCCTCGCGGTCTTCAAATCGTGAATATCGTCAGGATGCGGCGCAGTAAACGGGTGATGGATAGCTTCTAAACGCTTCTCGTCAGCGTTCCATTCAAACATCGGGAAATCCGTCACCCACAGCAGATTCATCTTCTCTTTGTCAATCAGTCCCAATTCGTTACCGACGAACAAACGCAATCTATCCAAAGTCTTATTGACAGTGATTTCATCGGCTGCTGCAAATAACAACAAATGACCCGGTTGCGCCCCAGTGCGATCGAGCAATTCCTGTTTTTGAGCCTCTGTCAAATTATCCTTAATTGCGCCGATCGTATCAATTTCGCCATTCTCCCGCACCCGGATAAAAGCCAATCCCTTCGCACCGGCTTCTGTGGCTTCCTTAAACAAATCGCCTTTTTTAATCCGTTCATTAGAAAAAGCCTCATTCCCCCCCGGAATCGGCAAAATCTTCACAATTCCGCCCGCAGCAATCGCCCCAGAAAACACCTTAAATCCCGAATCTTTCATCAAATCGGAAACATCGATTAATTCCATACCGAAACGAGTATCCGGTTTGTCACTACCGTAGCGATCCATTGCTTCGGCGTAAGTCAAACGCGGGAAAGGACGCGGCAATTCTACGCCTTTGACACTTTGGAAAATTTGGCAAACTAAACCTTCGTTTAATTCCAGGATTTCTTCTAAAGACATGAAACTCATTTCCATGTCTAATTGCGTGAATTCCGGCTGTCTGTCGGCGCGCAAATCTTCATCGCGGAAACAGCGGGCAATTTGATAGTATCTGTCGAATCCCGAAACCATTAACAATTGTTTGAACAACTGCGGCGACTGCGGCAAAGCATACCATTCGCCGGGATTGACGCGGCTGGGAACTAAATAATCTCTGGCACCTTCGGGAGTCGATCGAGTTAAAATCGGCGTTTCAATTTCCATAAAATTGCCGACATCTTCCAGGTAGCGGCGCATAGCTTTGACAACTTGGTGGCGAAGTTGCAAGTTGCGACTCATACGATCGCGCCGCAAGTCCAAATACCGATATTTCAGCCGCAAATCTTCCCGCACATTTTCATTATCCGCAGTGGAAATCTGAAACGGTAACAGCTTGCGTACCGCATTTAACAACTCAATTTCGTCAGCATAAATTTCCACCTCACCCGTAGGCAATTTCGGGTTGAGGGAATCTTCGGGGCGGTGGCTGACTCGCCCTGTAATTTTCACCACGTATTCGCCGCGTAAAGCCTCAGCCCCGTGATAGGAATCGGGGGTGCGTTCAGGATCGCTGACAATTTGCACAATACCCGATCGATCGCGCACATCGAGAAAAATCACTCCGCCATGATCGCGGCGGCGATCCACCCAGCCGTAAAGGGTGACAGTCTCTCCGATATGTTTGCTTCGCAGGTCGCCGCAGTAGTAAGTTCTCATGGTTCGGGGTTTTGGACTAAAAATAAAGCTTTTTTATTATGCAGTATGGCTGAACCTTTTGCTGAATGCAAATTAAAGGGCGATCGCTATTAGCCCGCCCGCCCGGTTTTGAAACCAGGCGGGCGGGCTGTAGCGCAAACATCGCCAGATTGTGTCCAATCTTGCTAGGAATCGCCGCCATTGTTGCGAGACTTCTCAACAAACGCCGTTAGCGCGCTCCATGCAGACTTCGCCGTCTCTTTCAAGCGAGTCCCTAGCGACTCAATTTCCCCAACCACAACGTGCCAATTTTTTTCAGTTTGTTTCTGAATGTGGTCAACAGCTTGTTCGATGCGATCGCGTTCAACCAATTTATTTTGTTCCACCGCTTCTCGCGCTTGTCGCACTGCTTTCAAATAAGCTTCGCGGCTGACTTCGCCGGCATCTTGTACCTGCGCTTGTGCCCGCGTTTTAATCGCATCAATTACCAGCCAATTTTTCTCGGATTCTTTTTTAATCAGGCTGACTGCTTCTGTCATTCTTTCTTTGGCGGTTGACTTATTTTCGTCGATCGCGTCACTGGCTTTCGTCACAGCTTTCAAATAAGCTTCGCGGGTGAGTTCGCCGGCGGCTTGAAATTCGGCCGTGGCGCGTTTTTTGATTGATTCAAACAAAGCCGCAGTTTCTGCGATCGCCTCATCAGTCGCGTCGGGCATCTCTTGTTTGACGATCGCCGTCGTTTCGGGAGTTACCTCTACAATTGTTGTTTCAGTCACATTTGGATCTGTCATATCAATTATCTCCTTTCTTAAATCCGGTGGGAATGGACTTTGTATTTATAGCGCCAGAATTCATTCTAACATTTTAGCATTGAAGCGGCCTGTCGGATACCGCCCACTTACAGGTACGGTTTAGCGCACTTAAATGTGTGATCAGTCTCTATACCTAAAAAAACACACACTAATAAACTTGGTTTCTCCACACAATAAAACGGGCCAATTTAATAGTTTCAATTTTCTAACTGCAAATCTTCGCTCTCGTCCGTATATAACAAGTGGTGACATCTTTGAGCGTGCAGTAAAGATTGAGGAAATTCGTATTGAGATAAGAGGATATCTTCGAGCGCAACTTTCATTTGATTGGCGCAGATATGTGGAGGCACTTTGCCCATTCCCGTACCCATGCCCGGAATAGCGATAGTTTCAATGATATGTTTGACTGGCGTTCCATCTGGGACTGAGCCAAATTTTACGAGAGTCAAAATTGCGCGGGTTGCTAGATAAACATTTACTGTTTCTCTTAAAACTGTGGGAACGCGCATAATTGGTGCAGCGATTAAATAGGGGATTTCAGCATGATGGGTGTCTACAATTTCTGCCATTCCTACTAAGAGTTCGCCGTGATGTCGCGCCTGAATTAGTTTTTGCAAGCGTTCAAGAACCTGCCCTCCAAAATATTCCGAAATTTCTAAATCTAAGCCGTCGTCCATGAAACCAAAACTATTCCCCGGACTAACAATAGCATCGCATTTCACATCAAATATTGAACCGTGATGTATCTTTACATTTTCCATACTGCCGCAAGTGCTTTCCCACGCTCTAACTAAACCATCGTCTAAGGTAGCCAGCACAATTTGCATAAATACTCTCTCTTAATTTTAATTGCGAACAGCTAGAGCGCTCCTAAATCATTTGTGAATTTCTTACTCCCTCCCCTTGATAAGGGGAGGGTTGGGGTGGGGTAAAAAGTTTACGACTCCTGTAAGGATTGCTATAGACCGATCGCCAATTTAATCCTACAATACTTTACATAAGTCCGCTGAATCTAAAACTCATCTCAATTTCAACTAGCAAATGTCCAAGAGCTGTATGCAGCAATACCCCAATCTCCGCCACCCGATCGCAATTAGTTTAGGTGCCGTTGCCGGCGCTTTGAGCCGATATTATATCACCTTGTGGTTTGCCAATCGTTTCGGTACGGCTTTTCCCTACGGAACTTTTTTTATTAACATCACGGGTTGCTTGGCTATGGGATTTTTTATCACCCTCGCTTTTGAACGGGTGCCGGCGGTTCCGACGGAAGTCCGGTTAATGGTTGCGACGGGATTTTTGGGCGCTTATACTACTTTTTCGACTTACGGCTTAGAGTCAAATGTCTTGTGGCGCGATCGATCTTACAGCATCGCCACTTTTTACTGGGCTGGCAGTGCCATACTCGGAGTAATCGCCGTTCAGTTTGGCATCATTTTAGCACGAATTGGTAAATAGATAACATCGATTTGTGAAAATAATACCAGTTAAAAAAAGAATGCAATTGTAGGCAAACACCCAACCCATACAGCATCAGTCTGTCAATTTGATATCGAGGTTCTGGACAATACCGACTACATCTTTTTTTCACACCCTTAACCTAATATAGTGAGGGGTTTTAACTGGGCTGCTACCTTGTCAGGTCTATGTGTGATGATGTGTACTGCATCGTGTTTTCCGGCTGAGGCGCTAAAGTCTTCAAGCTGTTTCCTTATCTTGTTTTCAGTTTACTCTTTCTCGGTTGCTCTCACGTTTAATAAATAATGCTTATGGCGCTCCGATATCCTTGTTCTCAAAAGAACGGTTGAGGATTTAAACAGCGTTTGGTGCGTTTATGCTCGTACATTAGTTTGTCAGCCTTGGCCAGCAATTGTTCTAATAAAACTTCATTGTTTAAATCCCCAAACTCCACACCAAGACTTATTGATATATAAGCTCGCTCGGACTGTTGATTAAAGCGATCTATATTTTCTTCCAGTCGAGAATGGAAATTAGTAGATGAATCACCCGAAAAGTTAGGAATAAATAAAGCAAATTCATCTCCTCCCAGTCGAGCCACAATATCCGCCTCACGAAAGGTTTGCTTCAATATTTGAGCTGCGTCAACGATTACTCTGTCTCCCATTTCGTGTCCTAAAGTATCGTTAATCTTTTTCAAACCATCTAAGTCAGCGAACAAAATAAAATAGGATGTTTGCGTGCGTCGAGCAATTTTTAATTGTTGATTGGCTAGTAAAAAGAAGCCTCGTCGGTTATATAATCCAGTTAATTCATCGGTCACGGATAGCTGCCTTACTTCTGCTTCTGCTCTCAGACGTTCTTGGATTTCGTGTTCTAAACGTTGATTTTGTTCGAGCAGTTGTTGGCGTTGCTGTTGGATGAGTAATTGATTTTTTACTCGCATCAGCACTTCCTGCTCTTGAAAGGGTTTGGTAATATAGTCTACACAACCCAGTTCAAAGGCTCGAACCTTGTTTTCCAGTTGTTCGAGCGCACTGATAAAAATAACCGGGATCTGATCACTCGCTTCCGATGCTTTTAACTTTTGGCAGACTTCGTACCCATTCATCTGGGGCATATTGATGTCAAGTAAAATCAGATTCGGTGGGTCGCGATGAATACCTTGGAGTGCCATTCTGCCGTTGAGGGCTTTACGGACAATATAGCCCTGTGACTCTAGAATTTTGGCTAACAAGCGCAAATTGTCTGGCGTATCATCCACGATGAGAATATTCGTTTGGGCCGCAAGTTTGAATAAAGCTGTCATGGTCTTATTCCTAAATCTGGGTGAGAGTTGCGATCGCTTCAAGCTGAAAGTTATCGACCAGAGATGTCATCGCCGCGATGAAATCTTGTTGATCCTTGGGAATTTGAGCGATCAGTTCATAAAGCTTATTATCACTAAGATCGAGTGCTGCTTCATGAACTTCTGCAATCCACTTGGCGGGCATCGTTTTCAAGTCTGGAGTAAATATCTTTGGTGGCGAAGCTGATGACTCTGGCGGAACTTCTTCGGCGTAGGAGTAGCGGACACCCAAGTGATGAGCTATTTTGTCGAAAAGTGTGGCTTCAGTAAACGGCTTGGCAATGTAGTCATCGCAACCGGCTTCCATGCTGGCGGTGCGATCGTCTTCAAAAGCATAGGCAGTCAGGGCAATGATGCGTGTCATTGGTCTGTTGTCCTGTGACATTTGCTCTCTCGTGTCTGCTGATGACCCATGACTAATGACTAATGACTGTTGTGATCGAATCTGTCTCGTCGCTTCATAACCATCCATGACAGGCATTTGAATGTCCATCAAAATCAGATCAGGGTGCCATGTTTGCCAACGAGCGATCGCCTCTACCCCATTTTCCACCGCACATATATCAAACCCAACTGACTCCAGCAGCGTCACCAGCAGTTGCCTATTTTCTGGAACGTCTTCTACTACTAGAATTCGGTAGATAGGTTGCCCAGGTTCCAGTCCGATAATCCGATCGCTAATTTCAGGTTCCTCTAAATCAACGGAATCTGGTAATTCCAAAACAATTTTGCACGTAAAAGTCGAGCCTTGAGCCAGGGTGCTTCGCACGGTGATATCGCCTCCCATCAGACGCGCAAACTGACGACTGATAGACAGTCCTAAACCTGTTCCTCGATCGTGACGACCGCGATTGGTTTGCATGAAAGCGTCAAAAATTGATTCTAAATCTGAGGAAGAAATGCCAGCTCCGGTATCCTCAACTTCGACACACAAGGTAATAGTTGGTTTAATACCGGGTGGATTAGTGACGCGATCGCCAATTGTACCGGATGGCATATCATCTGATGAAAAAGCTCGTCCGCGCAGGGCTATGCTTCCTGTTGTTGTAAATTTGATCGCATTTCCCAGCAGATTAATCAAGATTTGGCGAAGTTTTGCTTGATCACCACAGACATAACGGGGGACAGTAGCATCCCACTCGCTGCTCAGATGTAACCCTTTCTCAGGCGCTTTGATGGTGAACATCTCGTTAATAGAACCCAGCAGTCGATGCAGATTAAAACAGCTTTTACTCAGCACCAATTGCCCTGCTTCAATCCTAGACATTTGCAAAACATCGTCGATCAATGTCAGCAGGTGTTCTCCACTACGGGTAATGATCCCTAAATGCTCTTGAAATTCTTCTGGAATATAGGGGCTGCGGTTCATAAGCTGGGTAAATCCCAGAATGGCGTTGAGTGGCGTTCTGAGCTCGTGGCTCATGTTCGCAAGGAACTGGCTTTTGGCACGGTTGGCTATTGCTGCCCTTTCAGCAGCGTGTTCTAGGGCAGCTTGCGAAAATTCTAACACCGCCAGCATGAGGATATGTCTCATTTCGGCAGCAGCTTCTAACTCTGCAATCTGCCACGGATAAGACATCTCCCGCACTGTCTCTTTCCACACTTCAAAGGATTTGCGGGGACACAGGTGCATTTTTCCAATTTCGTCGATCGAGACAGCATCCTGTGGATTTCCTGCCCAGTTTACGGTTTGAATTTGTTCTGGTCGGAACCAAAGGATGTGGTATGACTTTTGTTTGGCGTAGCATAGCAAGATTGAGATTGCTAAAACACCGCTAGCTCGCTCTTTGAATTGCTTCGCTTGGGGATACAAGTGAGACAAAGAAGCTGTTGCAAACACTCGTTCTTTGTTCTGTTCCAGCAACCATTGCAGGAGTTCGTCAACCTCAGCTTCAGATGGTGTTTGACCCACCAAGGTCAGACGACCATCGAGCATAATTGCAGCTCCCTGAGCATGAACTAAATCTAGCAGTTGAGAAGCATTTTCGGTCAATACCTGTTCGATAAAATTAGAATCTCGCCGGAATGCCTGCTGAAGTTGATCCTGAATAGTTTTCGCCTGCGATCGGTAAACGTTCAATTCTCGCTCTTGCTGATGTACCAGTTCGATCGAGGCAAATTGGCCTAAAAATTCACAGGTTTTGCGAGTTTCGTAATCTACCAATCGCGGGCTGTAATGGTGACAGGCAATTAATCCCCAGAGACGCCGATCGTCAATTAACGAAATCGTCAGTGTCCCAGCAACTCCCATATTCTGCAAATATTCAATGTGGTAGGGAGATACTCCCCTTAACACACAAGCACTTAGATCCTGGGGTGTATTGGTTAGGGGATGGTTGGTGGGAATTAGGCGGGCCGGAGTGTAATTGATATTGGGAATTTGGCGTATCCAATTGCGGTAAAACAATTTGCGGGCGGGTACGGGAATATCGATCGCCGGGTAATGCAATCCCAGGTAGCTTTCTAGATAGCTTTCTTTCTGTTCAGCAATCACCACCCCATGGTCATCGGCTTCAAAGCGATAAATCATCACGCGATCGAACCCGGTCAGGGCTTTCACTTCTCTAGCAATAGTTTGAGCTAAATCCGAAAGATCGATCGCACTGCGAAGGTTGAGGATAACTGTTTGCAGAAGCTGATAAAAATCGATTGAATGATTATTTTCAATTGTCAATTGGGGCTCGAGCTCCAGAATCAACTCATCGGGTAGCTGATGCAGTGTGCTTCTAAATGTTTGAATTTTGCCGTCTTTTAGAGGTATTTTTAGATCAAAACTATTATGAATGTTGAGTTGTTCTTGATTTAGATACCTGACAATTTCTTGTACTTGATCGTGACCCAATAAATCTGGCAATGGCTGACCTAGCAATTCTTCGGCAGAAATGCCAAAAAACTGTTCTACATTTTCGCTAGCTTGTAAAATATTGAGGCTGTTTCCTTGCATCAATAAAACGATTCCGTGGGGCTGAATCTGACCGGGAGCATACACGGATTCTTCGGTGCATTCCTCTAAACTTGTTAAATTTAAAGGAGTAATTTGGGAGAATTTGGTCATTTTATGAGGGATTTTAGAGCAGTAATCTTAAATAAAAACTAAGGAGGTTTTGTTCAACAGTTGCCACTAAATAGATTGTATTTTTGTTGGCTGTTCCTAATTCCATAGTCCTAATAAAACGTTTAACTAAACAACAACTTATAAATCCAATGGAGGAATTCCACTTGGGAAATTACCTTGAATTAGATTAATGATTTTCTCAAATTGATACTGGTTGGCGAGTTCCGTCAGATGAGTACCGAATTGAGCGAGTTCTGAGGAAAGTTGAGCTACCAGTTCAACGATCGCAACATCATCCCCACATAAAGCAGCATCTTCCAACTGAACCAGCCATACTTCTGGTAAGGTCGCCAGAAGCGTTGGATCGAGGGAATCTGAAACCCCAGAGGCAACAGAACAGAGGAAAGAAGGAACACAATTTGTTCCCCGTTCCCCGTTCTCTGTTTCTTCTTTCTGATATACATACTCTAACCCCAGGTATTCGGCCATCTTGAGAAATAGGGTTTGTTCCCGGAAGGGCTTGCTGATGTAGTCGTTGCAGCCAGCAGCCAAGGCGAGGGCGCGATCGCTCTGGGAAGCCTGGGCCGTAAGTGCAATAATGATACTGTTCTGCTCGCCTTCGATTGCCCGAATTTGCTTGGTAGCTTCGTATCCATCTAACACGGGCATCCGAATGTCCATCCAGCTTAGGTCGGGTTGCCATTCTTGCCAAATCTGCACCGCTTCCTCTCCGTTGGTAGCTTCTTTTACCTCTAATCCTAATTGTGTCAGTAATCTGACCATTAGCAAGCGATTGTCTGCTTGATCGTCAACCACCAAAATGCGATGATCCCGTTGACCGGGAGCCAGCCCAATCACGAGGCGATTATTCTCTTCGGGTGTGATATTAACTCCACTGATTGGGCTGACGGGAAGGGTAAAGGTGAAGGTACTCCCCTGTCCCAGAGTGCTGCTGACAGAAATTTCTCCGCCCATGAGTTCCAACAATTTGCGGCTAATGGTTAGACCTAGCCCAGTACCGCCGGTCGATCGCTTCCCAGCTTGGGCTTGCACAAACGCATCGAAGATGGTAGGGATCTCAACCGATGCAATCCCTAAACCTGTGTCAGTGACTACAAACTGGAGAATCGGCAGAGTTGTGGTCAATGCCACTGTACCGGAAGCCTCAATGCTGACGTGCAAAGTAATGCTTCCGCGATCGGTAAATTTGATGGCATTACTCAGCAGATTGAGCAAAACCTGGCGCAGTTTTTGAGCATCGGCAAGCATAAATTGGGGAACTTCTGGCGCAATCTCGAAACAAAGGTCAAGTCCTTTAGAACTTGCTCGTTCCGCCAACATATTTCGGAGGGAATTCAGCAGCGCAATTAAGTCAAACCCGCTATCTTCAACTGTGCAGTGTCCCGATTCAATTTTCGAGAGATCCAACACATCGTTAATCAAACTTAAGAGGTGATCGCCACTGCGACGAATTGTTTGCAGGTCTTCTTTTTGGTTGGGAGTTAGGCAGGGGTCATGGGTCATCACCTGGGCAAATCCTAGAATCACGTTGAGGGGAGTGCGTAATTCATGGCTCATATTGGCTAGGAAGGTACTTTTTGCAAAGTTTGCTGCTTCTGCGGCTTCCATTGCGTGCAGCAGTGCCAGTTCTTTGCGTTTGCGATCGCTAATATCTTGCCCAATGCCCAAAAAATGCCCGCTCGAAAGCCGCACGTTTGCCCAAGATGTCTCTAACTGCTGTCCGGTAGCAGTCAGTGTTTTCATATCTTGCCACTTGCCGGTTGCTGATAACATAAAGTCCCCGACACTTTGACGATCAACTGGGTCAGGATAACACTCAGCTAAGATATTTTTTTGCTGCCAATCTTCTAGGGACCAACCTAAAATTGTTTCAAATTCCGGGTTGAGCAATTCCATTTGACCTTGCCCGTTAAACAAAGCAATCATCACTGGGATATTATCAACGATCGCCTGAAACATCTCTTTCTGATAGCGCAGAGCTTCCTCTGCCTGTTGTCGAGCCGTAATATCTCGCAGAAAGGTAGTAAAAATAATTTCACCGTTGATCTCGATCTTGGAAATCGAAGCCTCTGCCGGAAACTCTGTACCATCTTTGCGCCGTCCTAAAATGGCTCCTCGCTCTGCCATTTGCCTTGCATAGCCTGCATTGTGAGTATACTCGCCGATGTGATTATGGTGAACCTCTGCAAAGCGCGAGGGCATCAACATCGCCAGGGGTTTCCCTAAAACTTCCTCAGCCGCGTAACCAAAAATTCGTTCTGCTCCTTTGTTAAACAGAGTAATTTGCTGATTGGTATTGATAGAAATGATGGCATCGCTGGCAATGTCTAAAATTCCAGCAAATCGCGCTTGAGAGATTTGTAAATCAATTTCCGCTTGTTTGCGTTCGGTGATATCCCGGCAGATACAGAAGTTCATCATTTCACATTCTAATTCAACCCGAGTCCAGCTAATTTCCACATCATAGACGGAACCATCTTTGCGGCGATGTCGCGTCTGAAACAGAGGAATAATCTCGTCTCTGATGATGAAAAGCTGTACTTCTTCTTTTGTCAATTGAGCATCCCAATCAAAGACACTTAGATTCAGGGTTTCTTCTAGGCTGTAACCCAGCATCCGCGCAAAAGTGGGGCTGGCTTCGACGACTTTTCCGAGGCGATTCATGATCACCACACCATCCATTGAAGTGTTGAAAAGTGTTTTACTCCGCAGGAGTTCTTGTTCTAATGCAAGTTCGGCTTTTTTGCGATCGCTAATATTTTTCATGAAGCAGTAATGCCCCAAAAATTGATGCTGTTCGTCGTAAGTTGAAATCATCACCATTTGTTTGTAAAAAACTGAACCATCTTGACGAACCCCTTTCGTTTCAACTTCAACTCTGCCCTCTTCCACCATCAGCCAATAAGCTGCCAGCACTTTTTCCAACTCATCAGGATATACGGTCTTTTCCCAGGACATCCCCATCATTTCTTCTGGCTGATAGCCTGTCATGTCAGCATAAGCTTTATTCACATACAGGTAACGCCCTTGTACATCCAGTTTGGAAATGCCAGACACCGCATTTTGCATCACCTCACTCATTTCTCTACGCTCTGCTTCTGCGTGTTTGCGATCGGTGATATCTTGGGAAAAACAAAGTAGGTAATGGGGCTGATGCTGCGCGTCGTAAATGGGAATCTTCACAGTATGCAGCCAACGTTTTCCCAGACAATGACTGTCAATGATTTCTTCGAGAATATCCTCAGTCTTACCTTTCTCAAAGGCTTCTCTATCCTTTTGGTCAAAAAAGATAGCCTGTTCGGTTGGGAAAAAATCATAGCCACTTTTGCCGATCGCTTGTTCGGCCCAGATGCCAAATAACAGTTCGCTGGTTTTATTCCAAAACTGAAATACGCCAAACCTTTCAGGCTGTGCGTCCTTAACAAAAACCGCAACCGGTAAATTATCCAGCAGTGCTTGTAAGAAATTGCGAGTTTTTTGGATTTCCTGCTCTACTTTTTTGCGCTTGCTAATATCAATAAACGTAACTACAACTTGGTTTAATTGACCATTTGTATCTAACTCAGGGTAGGCATTAACTAACACCCAAGTACAATTATCAATTTCTTTATTAATTCCTAAAACATAATTTTTGAGGGAACTTCCAGTGGATAAAACCTGATTAACCGGATATTCCTCTAGGGGCATAACGCTGCCATCTTCCCGCACAAAATGCCAGGCCGGCGATATGGCGGTTTTTCCCAGCATTTGATCCATTGAAAGCCCTAGTAATTCACCGGCCGTTTCATTACATAATTGGATGCTTGTATCTATCGCATGAATTACAAAACCCGCATTTAAGTTATCGATTAATTGCCGATATCTGGCTTCGCTGACCTGTAAAGCAACTTCAGCTTGCTTGCGCTCCGTAATGTCGGTGTGAGAGCCAGCCATCCGAATTACATTACCTGCATCATCCCAAAGTGCCTGACCGCGATCGAAAATCCATTTATAGGAACCATCTTTGCAGCGAACGCGATGTTCTGTGAGATAGAAAGGAGTTTTCTTGGCAAAATGGTCTTGAACGGCTTGCATCACCCATCCCAAATCATCGGGATGTACCAGATTAGCCCATTCGTCTACAAGGTTTTGGATTTCGTGGTCTTCATAGCCCAGGATTTCCTTCGAGCGACTAGACAAGAATATCTCGTTGGTTTGAACATTCCAATCCCAAATGCCGTCATTATTCCCGCGTACAGACAGTTCCCAGCGTTCTTCACTTTGACGTAGGGCTGCTTCTGCTTGTTTGCGGTCAGCAATATTCCGGGCAATCTTTGAGGCTCCAATTATATTCCCTGTTTCGTCTTTAATGGGGGAGACACTCATTGAGACATCGATTAATGTTCCATCTTTGCTCAGCCTCTTTGTATCGTAGTGTTCGATGCGTTCTCCTCGCTGGATTTTGGTGAGAACTTCGTTTTCCTCATCTCGATAGTCTGCAGGAATCAGTTTTGTCCCTGATTGCCCTACTATTTCGACCGCTGTATAGCCAAAAATTGTTTCTGCTCCTACATTCCAACTTGTAACTACACCCTCTAAATCTTTGCTGATAATGGCATCTTCCGAAGATTCAACGATCGCAGCTAGTCGGGCGATCGTAATTTCTGCCTGTTGTCGCTGGTTAATTTCCCATTGTAACTGGCGATTTGCTTTTTTGAATTGATGGACTTTGCGATAACTAACTTGTGCGAGATACACCACCAACATAAGCAGCCAAACTAAAATCAAGCCACCAATTAACACCACTATTGGTAAATGAGATTTTACCTCTTCTACTAAGGCTGAAGTTGGACAAACTTCTATTCGCCAGTCTGCATAATAGGCTCTGACCACAACCATTTTGGGCTTTGAATGTTGAGATAAAACCTCTTGACCGTAGATCAAATTTCTGCCATAATAAATAGCCAAATTGTAATTCGGGGAAACTTTTAAAATACTTTCAAATAGAGTTTTAAATGAAAAAACTCCGACAATAAACCCATCAAACCGCTCCCCTACAAATAAAGGAACACTTGCTATAAATCCTTGACCACCTTGAACAAGTGAAATATTGCCACTTAAGATAGGTTGACGTAAATCACGAGACACCTGCAAAGTGATTTTGCTACGCAATTCCCGATTAAAATCTAGGTTTTGCACTGCCTCATTTCCAGCCAGTGGCACAACCGATCGCACTTTAAATGATGGATCGACCAATTCGATCGCCTGATAACCGTAGAAATCCTTGACATAAGCATCAGCATCGGCTTCCCAAAGAGCCTTTGGTGTACCGCCATTGACTTGCCAGCGATTCGCCATTTGCCGAAGTGTCAGCATCCGAGTTGATAATTCTTGGCTCAGTTGTGACTGGATCGCATTGGCTTCGTGCTGAATTAACTGCTCGATGTGAATTTTTCCGTTGATGGTTAGCTGTTGCCACGTAAATAAAACAGCAAGAGAAGCCACCACACCAAGCAAAAGAGGTAGCAATCGTTTAAGTGGTGTTTGGTCTAAACTTATAATTACGTTGAGTCGAGGGTTCACCATAAATTAAGCGATAGATGAATAGAGCTTTCTTCAATTTTTGGGGCGATAATTGGGTAATTTAATTATGCAAAAAAACTAAATTTTTAGCCTAAAAACCCGTTAGCGATAAGGCCGTTTCTAAACTTTATACCCTAAGTTGAGCTGTTAAATTCCATCGGTAAAGAATGTTGTTCATTAACGCAGCATTTGATTCGACCAGCAGGGGCAGTGCGTCATAAAGACCTCTTTTTTTAACTAAAGGGTATTTCACTCTTGTTGCAAAGTGCTGTAAGCTCGCTTGAAGCAAGAATAACAGGACTCTAGAAAAAAAAAAATAAAGATTTGGTAAAGAATATAAAACGGTTAAGGAAAAGATACAAGTTTAAACATTCCGTAATAAAATTAAGATCGCAGAGAATTTTTATCCCACAATACGCACCTTGTAATGTCCCATCTGGTTTGTTATAATTCTACACTATTCAGATGCAGCTTTTGAGACCCATTCCTACATAAAATGGTTTTCCTGTTCCCTGTTCCTTGATTTGATCTGAGAGTCTAAATCTCAGCCCAACACATTGGCAGTTTGAACAGGAAGCATAGCTGGATCGATGGGATTCACTATCACTGCTGGTAGGTGATATGGGAGCATCTCATATTTGTCAAAACACTTCTTCTGGCTCCTTCCTTCTGACTCTTTCCTTCTGACTCCTGCCTCAAAACTCCAATTTCTAGCTTTGCTGCTTTCATTGAGATGCTGCCGGTGATATTGACAGTTTTAATGAATTTTTGACTACAGCAACGTAATAATTTGTCAAACTAATTGTTGCCCAAAACTTCTTTATATGTATAACCCGTGACGCTGAAGAAGAAAGGATTTACGTAGTTAACATTTCGCGGTTGATCGAGTCAGACGCCGCTCAACGGCACGGTATCCAATAGCGATCGCCAGCGTCGTTATTAGACCTCTTGCAAAAGTCCTTTTAATCAAATTTTGGAACGGGCTCTCCGGCCCGTTCCACAAGGAAAAATGTTTTTTGTGGGATGGGCCGGAGAGCCCATCCTAGTTATTTTTGCAAGAGGTCTATTGATGATAGCTGATCGCACGGGCAAAGCAATTGGGTGATCGAGTCGGCTTTGCGATTTTGGCTGTGCCAGCTTTTTTGGGGCTGACAGTGCTGTTGGTACTTCAGCGAATTTATCTCAATCCCCGCGATTTTGAAGCAGGAGCTTTGGAAATCAAAGGGAAGGGTGGCCGGGGCTGTTTTGGGTTTCTTTAGATGCTTTAGGGCTGATTGGGGCTGGCTATGGAGATTTTCCTTTCATTGCCTTTGACGCCGCCTAAAAACGAATACAAGCCCCTCGACTCCTGTGGTGGAGAGATAAAAATTTTAGACTCTTTTTCCAGCTCGCAGATTCATCTGTGGAGTAAATCTAAAATCTCAAATCCTTCGACTGAGCGCTCACACCGAAGTCTCAAATCTCCAATCGACTGACTTCCACAGAAGCGCGATCGCATTTGACAGCCAGATTCCGCTATTTTACGCTTGGGTTATGGGGATTGGCGCGATCACAGCCCTAATTTTTGGGCCGCAAGTTCGATCGCATCGGCATCTTAACCATGATGTTTGCAGTGATTTTTTCTTCACTGTTTGCCCCCTTGGTATTGTTCAGAAATGGGCAGGGGAGATTGCTAGGAATGACTTTATGGGTATAGGTAGGGGAGTTTAGGAATCAATTTTGAAAGCAGCCGTAGCTTGACTCGTGCCTGCAGACAAAAGAGGTTCAGCCTATGGGATCTTTAACACAGGCTATGGCTAATACTGATTTCTGGGCAGTTGGGCGATGATAATTTGGTACCATCGCTCAATTATTTTGCTGGTTGTATTTTCAGTTTCGATCCAACTCTCTACTCTTCCAGTCTTGTTGCGGGTAAAAAAGCGATCGTCTGTCACAGAAAATTGACTGAATACTCGGCAGTCATACCATTTTTGATTTTCGATTGAGAATGACGGACAACGGGAGCATCTCAATGAAAGCAGCCAAGCTAGAAATTAGAGTTAGGAGCCAGGAGCCAAGAGCAGGAGGAAAGAGTCAGAAGGAAGGAGCCAGAAGAAGTGTTTTTACAAATATGAGAGGCTCCCACGGACTGCATCATGGTTTGGGCTTGCCTGCCCTTGCATTATTTTACAAAACAGGTATCAATTAGCCGTTATCAGTTGTCAGTTTCCCAGAGTTTTTAACTAATGACTACTAACGCCGTATTACTGACTACTGACTACTGACTAAGAACTAAATTTAAACTAAACATAGGAGGTTGGATTGTGGTAGTTAAAACAACAACAGATGGTCTCATTACCTTAGAACGAGTTAGCAAGTCTTACCAGCAGCCCAACGGTCAAAAAATCTCTATTTTAGAGCCAATTAATTTAGAGCTCCGAGCGGGCGAAATAGTAGCTTTACTCGGCCCTTCCGGTTCAGCAAAATCAACATTAATGCGGATAATTGCCGGACTTATCCCGCCCACCGACGGTCAAGTTCTCTACCACAATCGTCCTTTAGTCGGCTTAAATCCGGGAGTGGCAATTGTATTTCAAAACTTTGCCCTTTATCCCTGGCTGACGGTACTAGAAAATGTAGAATTAGGCTTAAAAGCTAAAGGATAATTGCCCGAACTGCGCCTGCAAAAAGCCTTGCAGATGATTAACATTATCGGTTTAGACGGATTTGAGAATGCTTATCCGAAAGAACTTTCTGGAGGAATGCGGCAGCGGGTGGGATTTGCTAGAGCTTTCGCGGTGGAACCCGAATTGCTTTGCATGGATGAACCGTTTTCAGCTTTAGACGTGCTGACAGCAGAAAACTTGCGGTTTGAGTTATTAGATTTGTGGCTGGAAAAAAAGATTCCGACTCAAGCTGTGTTAATCGTAACTCACGGGATTGAGGAAGCGGTAATTTTAGCCGATCGCGTTGTAGTCTTGGGCCGCAACCCGGGGCGAATTCGCGCCGAATTGACGGTGACTTTGCCGCACTACCGCGATCGCAAAACACCGCAATTCCAAGCTCTCGTAGACCAAGTTTACAAAATTCTCACCAATCCAGAGTTAAGCTGCGAAACAGTGACAGCACCTGCTCAAAGTGCCACTAATGTGTCTCAACCTCAACCGGCTCAAAGCGCTAAATACCAATCTCTGCCGCAGGTGCGAACCGGTGCGATCGCAGGTCTGTTGGAACTCTTGGAAGACCGCAAGGAGAAAGACCTCTACCGCCTCGGTCAAGAATTAATGTTAGAGGTTGACGACATTTTGCCGATTGTGGAAGCAGCAAAATTAATGGAATTTCTGGTAATTCAAGAAGGCGACCTCCTTTTAACTCCAGTTGGTATTCAGTTCATTGCCGGCGGAATTGACCAGCGCAAACAAATTGTTCGTACCCAAATTCTCAAAAATATTCGCCTGGTACAGCAAATTTCTCGAATGCTTCAGGCCAAGCGCAATCACCGCATTTCTGAAGAGTTGATTTTGGATATTCTAGAAACCCACTTTAGCCCCCAAGAAGCAATGCGGCAATTGAAAACTGCTATTGACTGGGGTCGCTATGCAGAGTTATACAGTTACGATGAACCGGGCGGCGAAATCTTCTTAGAATCTGAAGTCAGTAGTCAGTGGTCAGTAGTCAGTGGTCAGTAGTCATTAGTCCGCAGTCATCAGTAATTAGTTATTAGTTATTTACTAGCAATGAGCAATTAACAATTACCCGATGCCCTACCCCTCCGATCCCCCAAATTCTAACTTCCAAATTTCCAATTACCTTTTTCCCAATTACCAATAACTACTTCGTATGACAAGACCTCTAACACCCGCCAATAAAACCTTAGAAAGGTCAGCTTGGACTTGGCAAGACGGCTTGCTGATTCTAGCAATCTTATCTCTAATTTTGGGAATTGTCCAAACAGCTTCTCAATTCAAGGGTAACTACAACCCGGATTTTATAATTGAGACCACGCTAAATGTCTTGCCAGCATATACCGCCCAGACTCTTTTACGCATGGCAGCAGCCTATTTTTTATCGCTGCTGTTTACCATAGTTTATGCTTATTCTGCTTACCGCTTTCCCCTGGCAGCAAAAATTTTAATTCCTTTGTTAGACATTTTGCAGTCGATTCCAGTTTTATCTGTTTTGCCCGGTGTTGTTTGAGCGCTAGTTACTTTATTTCCGGGTCAAAGAATCGGTGTAGAAATAGCATCGGTTATCTTAATATTTACTGGGATGAGTTGGAATATGACTTTTAGTTTCTATCAGTCGCTTTCCGGCATTCCCCTAGAACTAAAGGAAGCTGCTCAAGTTTATCGGCTCAATGCTTGGCAGCAATTTTGGACGTTAGAATTGTCCGCTGGTGCGATCGGACTGGTGTGGAACAGCGTCATGTCAGTGGCGGGCGGCTGGTTTTTTTTGATTGCGATCGAATCTTTTACCTTGGGGGACAAAAACTTTAATTTGCCTGGACTCGGTTCCTATTTGGGCAAGGCAGCCAGTGAAGGCAATTTTGGGGCGATCGGCTGGGGTTTAGCAGTATTAATTGGTGTGATTATAGCGATCGACTTTTTTATCTGGCAGCCTTTGATTGCTTGGGTAGAAAAGTTTAAATATCAAGCGGTGGAAGCTGCCAATGTACCGCAGTCAAACTTGTTGGATTTTTTAAGGCGATCGGCGACGCTGCGGGTGTTGAAGTCGCGTATTTCGCCGATGGGCGACAGTTTCGATCGCGGTTTGGTCAGAGCTTTTGCACCTGCTAATTTACCAACAAATCCTCGCCAACTAACCCGCATCGGAAATTGGATAAATTGGCTGTTTGTCAGCGGGTTTGCCGTCATTGTACTTTGGGGAACTTGGGAAGCGGTGCTCCTGCTGCGTTTGCTGAGTTTGTCGGACTGGCAAAAAGTCATGGGAGGTGCTTTTTTCACAGCTTTGCGAGTCATTTGCGCGTTATTTTTATCGCTGTTGTGGACAGTACCGCTTGGAGTGGCGATCGGTCGAAATCCACGTTTAGCTCAGATTTTGCAGCCATTAGTACAAATAGCCGCTTCTGTACCGGCAACGGCTTTATTTCCTGTATTGCTACTAGCTTTAATTCAAACGGGAGGTGGCTTAGAAATTGGTTCTGTGGCGCTGATGATGTTGGGTACAATGTGGTATTTGCTGTTTAATGTTATTGCGGGCGCTCAATCGATACCTTCGGAGTTCTTTGAAGCCGCGCAAGTTTACAAACTTTCCCTAGTTCAGCGCTGGAAAACTTTAATCCTACCCGGAATTTTTCCTTATTTAATCACAGGAACTATTACGGCGGTTGGCGGAGCTTGGAATGCCAGTATTGTCAGCGAATACGTGCAGTTTAAAGGTGAAACAATTACCACAAGCGGTTTGGGCGAGACGATTTCTCAAGCAACGGCATCGGGTAATTTTCCTTTGCTGTTAGCGGCTACTTCTGTGATGTCGCTGTTGGTTGTATTGACTAACCGTTTGGTGTGGCGGCCGCTTTACCGTTTGGCGGAATAAAAATATCAATTGTTGGTTTAAATTGACAGTTGACAGTTGACAGTTGACAGTTGACAGTTGACAGTATAGCCATTCTCAACGGCGATGAGGTATGTCAGGTAATTGGTAATCGGTAATTGGTAATCGATCGCACTTTCCCGAACTCACGCTCTTTGGCGCTAGATCGAAAACATAATACCAAGAAACTCGGTTTCGACAATACAGCTTGGTTTTGGTGGTGCCGCATCTGCCAAAAAATTCGGTTGCTAGCCCCGCAGGTATAAATCCTATAACTGCAACCAGTGGCGTCAATAGGCTCTAAACTGGATTCAGAAAGGCGCGGAGCACAGGTTTAGGAGGGTCATCAGTGACAGAAAGCAATTATCAATCCTCTTCGTTACCCACCTACGCGCGAAAAGAACTGCGGGAATTAGTTCGATCGCAGTTAAGGGCCCTGTTGGAAGAAGGAGACTTTAAAGGAGCAAAAGCGATTTTGCACCCGGTGCAGGAAGCAGACATAGCTGAAGCTATCGAAGGCCTGCCAGAAACCATGCAAGTAATAGCTTTCCGCTTGCTTTCCAAAGACGAAGCGATCGCAGTTTACGAATATCTCGACTCCAGCGTTCAGCAGTCCCTCTGCGAAAAGTTCAAACGCCAAGAAGTCATTGACATTGTAGACAAAATGTCACCGGACGATCGCGCTAAACTCTTTGACGAACTGCCGGCAATATTAGTCCGTCGCCTGTTGGGTGAATTGAGCCCGACGGAACGAGAAGCTACGGCCCAACTTTTGGGTTACGAAGCCAGTACCGCCGGCAGGATAATGACCCCGGAATACATTTCTCTGAAAGAAAGCTTTACCGTAGCCCAAGCTTTAGACCGAATTCGCTCTTTGGCTAAAACTACCGAAACAATTTATTCTCTTTACGTCACCGACGCCGGACGCAGCTTGACAGGTATTTTATCTTTGCGGGATTTAGTCACTTCGCCCCTCGACAAAACTGTCGGCGAAATTATGACCCGCGACGTAGTTTCTGTTCAAACTGGCACGGATCAAGAAGAAGTAGCTAGGCTGATCCAGCGTTACGATTTTTTAGCTGTGCCCGTTGTAGACCGCGAACAGCGTCTGGTCGGGATCATTACAGTTGACGACGCGATCGACATTTTAGAACAAGAAGCCGACAAAGATATTTATGCCTTGGGTGGCGTCCAGTCTGGTGGTGACAATTATTTTCAGACCGATTTAATCACCGTTGCTCGCAAAAGGGTCGTATGGCTGTTTATTCTGCTTTTAACCAATACTGTCACTGGCGCAATCATTAGAGCTCAAGAAGATATTTTGCAACAAGTAGTTGCGCTAGCAGCCTTTATTCCGCTGCTGACTGGCACTGGAGGTAATGTCGGAGCTCAGTCCTCAACAGTTGTAATTCGCGGTTTGAACACTGACGAAATTACAGCAATGGGGCCGATGAAAATAATTGTGCGGGAGGGGATGGCGGGAGCGCTACTAGGAGCTATATTGGGGACGGTAGCGACTGGCTGGGCTTATGTTCTGCAAGGGAGTTTAGCAGTGGCACTCGCGGTGGGGGTGAGTTTGTTTGCGATCGCAATTTTAGCTTCTATTGCTGGTTCAGCTCTGCCGTTTCTGTTTCGTTCTTTGGGTTTAGACCCCGCTTTAATGTCTGCTCCCTTTATTACCACCGCAGTTGATGTCCTTGGGGTATTGATTTATTTCACTTTAGCTCGACTAATTTTGCAGATTTAATATATTTAATTAAATGGCTGTGAATAAAAAACTTAATCGGTTTTTCACCACTGCTAAATTCGGGGTATACGTGCGATTACATACCGGATATCTGCGCTCGCGCTTACTTTATTTTTATCCGCATACTGGCACCAGTTGAAAAAAGAATGCAGCTATAGGCCCGTGATCCAAACTCCGAGCTTCATCAGTCATTCCAAATCTAAAATCTACAATCTACAATCTAAAATCTAAAATGGTATTAGCCTATGTCATCATCCAATTCACCCACCAAAATCCAAAATCCCAAGTCGAGCAATTGGTTAGAAACTGCTGAAGTGGTTTTTATTGCTGCCTCTGCTGTGGGATTGGCTGTTAGTTTGGTTTGGGGGCAGAGCGTTTATGCTCAAGTGCCTGTAGTGATTTCGTTGGTGTTGAATTTTGTGAACCGGCAGAAGCTGCACAGGCAAGTCAAAGCAAGTACGGCGGCTACGTTCGATCGGGTAAATCAACAAGCAGCTACTACCGATCGCGCGATCGAGCAATTGCAACTTGCTGTAAATGCTTTAGACGAAGCTCTTTCTCAAACATCTCATGAAAATCTCAATGTTGTTGGGCCGGGAGAAAACGTACACTCTCTAATTTCAGCCATTGAGAACCTGCGCCAGCGACTAATAATTTTAGAAAAAACTATTAAAATGATTCAAAGCGAGATCGAACTCACCAGCCGCCAATTCAAACAGCGGCCCGAGTTGCAACAAGTCGAAACTTTGACAACAATAATTCTGGACTTGCAGCAGTTTATCAACGAACTGCCACAGTGGGGCAATTTACAGCAGCGGCAGCTAACAGAACTTCAGCAAAAAGTAGACAATGCTTTGGCTGAGCTCTCAGAAGAAATTGCTGTCATTCCCAACCGCGTGCAAGAGGCGCTAGCTAGTCGCGGTGGGGAAATTAACCCACAGTTTGGTTCTGGTTTGAATGCCGAGCAAAAAAATGGTTATCGACCTAAAACCCAGAATGAGAAAATTCGCCAGAAATATCCCAGAGCTTATGTCAAGTGGAGTCAGGATGAAGAAGAAAATTTGAAGAAAGAATATGCTAGCGGTCAACAAATTGACGAATTAGCTCAGAGATTTCAGCGACAGCCTAGTGCCATTCGTTCGCGCTTACAAAAATTAGGATTAATCGAATAATAGTAATTTGTAATTTGTAATTTGTAATTTGTAATTTGTAACCACAGAAAACAAACCACAGTCAACAGTCAACTGACAACTGACAAATAATATCAAATCTGTTAGCACCCGAATGATTCAGATCTCTCTTCTCGACAAGCGCGTGAATCAGCGTCAATCCATTGTCATCTGGGATGAATAAATTCTTTTTTTTAACCGCAGATGAGGGCAGATGCAACAGAGATTAACGCAGATGAATGATATCAATTCCGGTTGCACAATCCATCGGGAATTGTTGACCCTTCGGCTTCGCTCATGGCATCGCTGTTGACTGGATTTGACTATTCCGATGCAACCGGAATGGATATAAAAAAGCGATCGCCCTTTTTTTCAAAAGAGCGATCGCTTTGTTTCTGTATTCAGTACCGGCTGCCAACAGCGGGCCACTAACATTACATCTCAAGGCTTTTTAGCCTGGGTCTACCTCATTTTAGAAATCTTGGGGTAACAAAGAACTTAAACGCTCCAACAAAGGATCGGAATTCCGAGGAGGAGCAACTTCAGCATCAGACACTACATTATCATCCGCCACAGATTCAGACTCAATGGGGCCAGGCTCTACTACTTTTGAAACTTGGGCAAAAGAAACTTGAGCAAACTTACTGTTAACACTCCCCTGCAATTGATCCAACTGCGCGCTGAGTTGACTCAGGTGATGTTCCAGTCCCTCCAAACGGCTTAATTCCTCTGCCGAAACATTGTGCTCAAACTCAGAAAATTTTACCACAAGTTCAGCAATACGCTGTTCCAACCGTTGAAAGCTCTGTGTAGAGCTAGCAGACTCAGATACCGACAAAAACTGCCACAAAGCTTGTTTGCAGAGATTGCTGAAAGTCTGATACTTCGTGAAAGCCAACTCTTTTTCAATAGCGGCCAGCAAAGTTTGATCCGCAGCATCTTCCGTAAACGCCACCGAGAAATTCGCCTTATTTTTTGCCCACAGTGCCATAGGGTTCAAGCCTTAATGCGTTACTTAATCGTGGCTAGCTGAGCCTCAGCATAAATAAACTGTCCCAAAGCATTAGCTTTCCGGGAAGGCTGAGCCAAGTGAGCCTTAAGATTGGCGTCTTTAAGCAAAGGTTGCAACACCTCCCAGAAAAACTCGCCGCCCCCGCCAGTCAGAACCACATCCGTCACACGTTCCGGCAGCCACTGCACCAAACGTTCGGACAGTTCGTTAGCGAAAGCCTCTCGCAAATCCTTAATAATCGGATCTAAATTAGTCGGCTTAGTCGCTCCTCTCGGACGGTAAAAACGCTGGCCTTCTGGTTTATTCACCGCTTCCAGTAAAGACAGAGATTGAGGGTCTGCTCCCGGAATTTTTGAGGCAACTTGTTCGTAGAACTTGTTCATTGCGAAGGAATCGCTCTTAGAAGCCGCGCGGGCGAACCGGAAACGATCGACCATTAACAAATCGGTAGTTTGGTGTCCGATATCGACAACAGCCACCGACAGTTCCGGCAACTCCGGCGAAAACTCCTTGTTGTCTTGAGCCTCGCACCAAATCAGGCTGCCGAACCCTTCGGGCATCACCCAAACGTGACTGATATTAATATCCACACGCTCGCCCCGGTACACCACAACGTGGGGAGAGCGCAGTTGGCTGATAATCTCTTCCTTTTCCTTCTCAAACTGATCCTGCGAATAAAAAGGCAAACCCAGCACAACTGCTATTTCGCCCTTCATCTGGAAATATCCAGCACAGGAAAATACCTTAACCAAAGCATCTACTACTTTCGACTGGTCGGCGCCACCGAGGTTAGCGCCAAAATCGGCAGCCAATTGACCGATCGCGTATCCTTTGCCTTGGTACTCCAGCCACATATCCAACAGAGGGTCTGTTGCTTTCGACTCAAAGCTGCCACCCCGCACCTTTTCCACGGGCATAGTAGCCACGTTGGCAGGGATGAAAACAACGCTACTCGGGTTGCGACTCACGCAGGCTTTAGTTGCCGTCCGACCCAAATCAGCACTAATAATCGATTTGTGAGAAGCGACTTTAGTCTGCTGGGTCAGCATAGCCGAATTAGGAACAAGCTGTCTAGTTGTCATCTGAAAAATGGGTAGAAACCCCGTCCTTCTAGGACGGCTTTATTATTGTTTTGGATTTACTACTGCCTTGGGATTGGTTGGTTCGGTGTGCTTTTGTGTTGCACTTTCAACGGGACAGTTACCGTTTCAAGTCTCCCAATCCTGTACGCATAGCATTTTGCTCGCGCCGGGGCGCAGCCTCCCTTGCGGGGTAAAGTTAGCTTGTCGGTCAATGTTTTCTGAGCTTTTTAGACTTGCAGCACTGTTTCAGTGACCTTGAAACTGTTTAACTGCAAATGACAGGGCAGGGGACTAGCTAAGCATCCGCCCGGTGTCGTGACTCAAAAAACGTAGTCAGTTAAGACGCTTGGCTGGTCAGAACCGCTTGCTAGATTTCTCTTTCAAGCCTCATGCCGTCAGGGCTAAGGTTCCTGACGCCTTATCCCTTAACACTGCCGCGCTTAAAGACAGTGGGTTTTGCGGCGATTCTTCTAACTTTACCTAGATCGGTATCGAAATCAGCACCAAACATTATATTCGGGACGATCGCCCTTACCGTAACTAACCTAACTTTTTCTGGAGCCATCGTGCTCAAAGCTCTGTTGCCTGAGAGTGCATTGTTAAGTTAAATTTAGTTAAGATTCTGAGTGTAAACTTTTGTCGCACTTCTCCGACACCGCGATCTTACCCGATCTGTCCCCAATTCAAGGCATCCGCATTTATGAAAATTTCTTGGCGAACTATACTACTTTGGACTTTACCTGCCTTAGTCATCGGCTTTTTCTTGTGGCAGGGAGCCTTGGCACCATCCCCAGCAGAAATGAGCAAGAACACCGCCAGCACCCGCTTAAGCTACGGTCGATTCTTAGATTACTTAAACGCAGGTCGAGTCACCAGCGTTGATTTGTATGATGGAGGCCGCACAGCGATCGTCCTAGCCGTCGATCCCGAACTGGACAATCACGAGCAGCGGTGGCGGGTAGACTTGCCCTCAAATTCCCCGGAACTGGTTTCTAGGCTCAGAGACTCCAAAATCAGCTTCGACACTCATCCCCTGCGGAACGACGGCGCAGTCTGGGGACTTTTAGGCAATCTAGTATTTCCCCTCTTGTTAGTAGGAGGGCTGTTTTTCCTCTTCCGCCGCGGCGGTGGCAACGTACCGGGAGGCCCGGGCCAAGCCATGAACTTTGGTAAATCCAAAGCACGCTTTCAAATGGAAGCTAAAACAGGCGTACTGTTCGACGACGTAGCAGGCGTTGAAGAAGCCAAAGAAGAACTCGCCGAAGTCGTGACTTTCCTCAAAAAACCCGAACGCTTCACCGCAGTCGGGGCAAAGATTCCCAAAGGCGTGCTGCTGGTTGGCCCTCCAGGAACAGGTAAAACCATGCTGGCAAAAGCGATCGCAGGGGAAGCCGGCGTGCCTTTCTTCAGCATCTCCGGTTCAGAATTTGTGGAAATGTTCGTCGGTGTCGGCGCATCCCGCGTCCGCGACTTGTTCAAAAAAGCGAAAGAAAATGCTCCTTGTATCATCTTCATCGATGAAATCGATGCAGTCGGTCGCCAGCGCGGCGCTGGTATCGGTGGCGGTAACGACGAACGGGAACAAACCCTGAACCAATTGCTGACCGAAATGGACGGTTTTGAGGGCAATACTGGGATCATCATCATTGCTGCCACCAACCGCCCCGACGTGCTCGACTCAGCGCTGCTGCGTCCGGGACGTTTTGACCGCCAAGTTAGCGTCGATGTACCGGATATCAAAGGTCGCTTGGAAATTCTAGAAGTTCACGCGCGTAACAAGAAGCTGTCTGCGGAGATTTCTTTGGATGCGATCGCCCGCCGCACTCCGGGTTTTACCGGCGCGGATTTGGCTAACTTGCTCAACGAAGCTGCTATTTTAACAGCGAGACGCCGCAAAGAAGCGATTACGATGCTCGAAGTTGACGATGCAGTCGATCGCGTGGTAGCAGGTATGGAAGGCACGCCGCTGGTGGACAGCAAGAGCAAGCGCTTGATTGCTTACCACGAAATCGGCCACGCGGTTGTCGGTACTTTGATTCAAGCCCACGATCCCGTGCAAAAAGTTACCTTAGTCCCTCGCGGACAAGCTCGCGGCTTGACTTGGTTCATGCCTAGCGAAGACCAAGGTTTGATTTCTCGATCACAAATCTTAGCCCGGATTAGCGGTGCTTTGGGCGGCCGCGCAGCCGAAGAAGTAGTTTTCGGTGATGCTGAAGTTACCACCGGTGCCGGCAACGACTTGCAGCAAGTCAGCGGTATGGCCCGCCAAATGGTTACTCGCTACGGGATGTCTACCTTGGGCCCGATCGCCCTAGAAGCTCAGCAAAGCGAAATTTTCCTCGGCCGCGACTACACGGCGCGATCGGAATATTCCGAAGAAATTGCTTCTCGGATTGACGGACAAGTCCGGGAAATTGTCGATCGTTGCTACGACGACGCCCGCCGAATTATTCGCGAAAATCGCACTGTGGTCGATCGTTTAGTCGATTTGCTGATCGAAAAAGAAACCATCGACGGCGAAGAGTTGCGCCTGATCGTCTCTGAATATACTTTTGTTCCTGAAAAAGAACAGTACGTTCCTCAGCTTTAAAAAGTTAAAGGCGAATATTCAGGGCGAATAGAATTCGCGACTACACAAACAAATTCCGCCTCCACGGACTGAAGAAATTCAACCCGCGCAGGCGGGTTTTGTCTGTGTAGCAGCGGTTTCAACCGCCGACTCAAAAGCAACTATATGATTAAGAATTCATCGATTTGTTTGATAGTAATTTCAACATGAATTTTCGTCAATACTTTGAGCGCCCGCGCCGAAAAATTAAGATGTTTTGTAGATATTTGCATCGACCCCAGCAGCGTAGAATTAAGCAAATCGGATATTCCCGGTGCTCCTTCTTATCCCGTCAGAATTATTTTAGGCACTCAGCAGTTTAGTAACGAGAAAATGCTGGTGCAAATGGAAGTTAACTGCAATTCGCGAGAGTTTAGAACAGTCAGAATTAGCGAAGATGGCGAAAATTGGTCGAATTTCGATCCGAGATGGACTTTGGTCGATCGCACAAACTCATATTTGTCTCGGCTGGTAGACTATAGTTGTCAATTGGCGATCGCCGAACAATAGCATAAATACAACAATCAGTAGACCAACAAAAAAACAGATCGCCGATATCCGCATCCTCAACCCTTGACTTGCTGGTTTTTTCAGTGTAAAAGCGGTTGAAACCGCCGAATGTTAATATTAAACTCAATCTAAAATCTAAAATCTAAAATCTAAAATCGGATGACTAACCCCAGCGAATACCGACAAAGACGCGAACATTTAATGGCAAAAATTGGCAGCGGAACCGCGATATTTCGCAGCGCCCCCGCAGCCGTCATGCACAACGATGTTGAATACGCCTACCGACAAGATAGCGATTTTTTCTACTTAACAGGTTTCAAGGAAGCGGGGGCGGTAGCAGTGCTCGCACCGCATCACGAAGAACACAAATTTGTCCTCTTCGTGCAGCCAAAAGACTTGGAAAAAGAAACTTGGCACGGTTATCGCGCCGGAGTAGAAGGCGCTAAGGAGCTGTACGGCGCTGATGAAGCGTTTCCCATCGCCGAACTGGCCGAAAAATTGCCAAAATTTTTAGAAAAGGCCGATCGCATATATTATCACTTCGGGCGCGATCGGAATTTCGACCAAACAATCCTCAATCACTGGCAAAGATTGATGGCAACCTACCCGAAACGCGGTACAGGCCCAACAGCAATCGAAGATTCCAACATCATTTTACACCCGATGCGGCTGGTAAAAAGCGAAACAGAATTAGCCTTAATGCGCAAAGCCGCTAATATCTCAGTTATCGCCCACAACCGCGCCCAAGAATTCGCCAAACCCGGCAGGTACGAATACGAAATTCAAGCAGAAATCGAACATATTTTTGGCATGAATGGTGCCACTTCCGCTTATCCTTCCATTGTCGCCTCCGGTAACAATGCCTGCGTCCTCCACTACATCGAAAACAACCGCCAAATGCAGGAAAACGATTTGCTGCTAATAGATGCCGGTTGTGCTTGCGACTACTACAACGCCGACATTACTCGCACCTTTCCTATTAGCGGCAAATTCACCGCCGAACAACAGACTATTTACGACTTAGTTTTGCAAGCACAATTGCAGGCAATCAGTCAAGTATATCCGGGAAATCCTTACAGTAAAATTCACGAAACAGCAGTGCGCGTTTTGGTGGAAGGTTTAATGGATTTAAAACTTTTGGTCGGCGACATTGAAGAGATAATTAAAGAGGAGAAATACAAGCCGTTTTATATGCACCGCACCGGACATTGGCTGGGATTGGACGTACACGATGTCGGCGTTTATCAGTACGGCGAAAATTCGCAAGTTTTGCAGGCGGGACAAGTGCTGACGGTAGAACCGGGGATTTATATTTCTCCTTATATTAAACCCGTAGAAGGACAGCCGGAGATTCCTGAAAAATGGCGCGGTATTGGTGTGAGAATTGAAGATGATGTCTTGGTGACGTTGGAAAGCCATGAAGTCTTGACGGCGGGAGTTCCTAAATAATTGTTGACTGTTGACTGTTGACTGTTGACTGTTGATTGTTAAGAGGGCGGGCACGGGGGCACCGCCCCTACTGACTGTTGACTGTTGACTGTTGACTGTTGACTGTTGGCAGTTGCCGCCTTTAAATTGTATATTAAAAAAAATCAAACAATGAGTGGGGTTTCCCGCTCGCCCTGAATATACAATTTAAAGGCGCGACAGCTTATTTCTTATTTCTTATTTCTTATTTGTTGGTTCTAATTCCGAATTACCAACAACCAACAGTCAACAGCCAACAGTCAACAACCAACAACCAACAGCCAAACAAAAAGCCTTTATGTGTATTGATCCCACAGACAACGCACAGCGTAACTATCCCGTAGGGAATCGACCTCTCGAAACCTGCGAAGCATTAGTAACACAGCAAAGCGGAAAAATTCAGCAACTCGAAGCAGATTTGCAACAGCAGAGAAAATTGTGCCAGAAATTAGCAGCACAACTTAAAGCATTGGAAAATTCCAACTCTGCTGACTGTGTAACTGAATTGAATCTCGCCGACGAGCGCACTGAGTTAATAGCATCTCTGGAAAAAAGCCAGGAAATGTACCGAACTCTGATCAAACATTATCCGAATGGCTCGGTGTTTTTGTTCGATCGCGATTTGCGCTATACTCTGGTTGACGGTCAAGGTTTGGCAGTAGTTGGTTTGTCCAAAGAACTGTTGGAAGGCAAAACATTGTGGGAAGTATCGCCACCTGAAGATTTGCCACTTTTTGAGACTACATATCGCGCGGCTTTGGCAGGAAAAGAGAATAATTTTGAATATAAATACGGCGATCACGTTTATTCAACAACAATTGCTCCCGTCAAAAACGACCGGGAAGAAATTTTCGCAGGCATGGTCGTTACTCAAGATATTACCGAAAAGAAACAGGCAGAAATAGCGCTGGAAAAAATCAAAAATCAGCTAGAAATTAAATATAAAAAGCGCACTGAAGACTTGAAAACAGCCAACAATCTATTGCAGGAAGAAATTCTCTCTCGCTGGCGCGTCGAAGAAGCTCTGCGGCAAAGCCAGGAACAGCTAGAATTGTTTTTCTCTCAATCTTTAGATGGCTTTTTCTTTATGATGCTGGACGAACCCGTACACTGGGACGATACAGTTGACAAAGAAAAAGTTTTGGATTACGTATTTACTCACGGGCGGGTAACGAAGGCAAATCATGCTTTGATAGCTCAATACGAAACTACTCGGGAAGAGTTGATTGGCAAAACAATTAACTTTTTTTTGTCCCACAACTTGCCAAAGAGCAGAGAGATATTCAGGCAATTTTTTGATGCTGGCAGAGTTCACATCGAAAATGACAATCGCAAGTTTGACGGGGAGAGAATTTGGGTAGAAGGCGACTATATTTGCATTTACGATTCTCTCGAAAGAATCGTGGGGTATTTTGGCGTACAGCGTGATATTAGCGATGCGGTGGTTGCAGCTAGACAACGCAAACAAGCTGAAGCAGCACTGAAAGAAAGTGAAGAAAGATTCCGACAGCTAGCCGAAAACATTGAAAGCGTGTTTTGGATGGTAGGCATTCAACCGCAGGAAATTATTTATATTAGTCCGGGTTACGAAAAAATTTGGGGCAGAAGCTGTGCTGAATTGTATGCTGGCGGACACTTTTTAGCGGATTCTCTCCATCCAGAAGATCGCTCTCGCGTTGTTGCTAAATTCGCTAAAAAAATTGTAGCTGAAGATGAGACGGAATATCGAATTGTTAGACCGGATGGCGAAATTCGCTGGATTCGCGATCGGGCTTTTCCGATTACCAATCAAGCTGGTCAAGTTTACCGCGTTGTTGGCATTGCCGAAGATATTAGCGAAAGCAAACAGGTAGAAAAAGCATTCCGTGAAAGTGAAGAACGCTTTCGCCAGCTAGCAGAAAATATCCAAAATTCCTTCTGGCTAATGTCTGCTGAATTCACCGATTTATTGTATCTGAGTCCAGCTTACGAACAAATCTGGGGGCGCAGCAACGAAGAATTATATGCCGAGCCCTTAAAAATGATGGAGTGGGTGCATCCAGAAGATAAACATTTGTTGGAAGACTCAATGGGGCGAGTGTTGCAGGGTGAGTCCACCAATATCGAATATCGGATTTTTCGGCCAGACGGCACAATGCGCTGGGTGTGCGATCGAGCTTTTCCTATTTACGACGAATCGGGCAATATTTACCGCATCGCTGGTATTTGTGAAGATATTAGCGATCGCAAATTGACTTCTGCCCGCATCCAAGCAGCACTCCACGAAAAAGAAGTATTGCTGAAAGAAATTCACCACCGAGTCAAAAATAATATGCAGGTAGTTTCCAGCCTGCTGCAACTACAAGCTCAATATATTGAAGACGAACCGACGCTAGCTTTATTTGAAGAAAGTCAGACCCGCATCCATTCAATGGCTTTGATTCACGAGCAACTTTATCAATCCGACAATCTCGATCGGATCGATCTCCCGCCCTACGTTGAAAATTTGGTTGCTAATTTGTATCAATCTTTTGGTTACGGCAATACTTCCATCCAATTCAATGTCAACGTTGACCCAATTTCTTTAAATATAGAAACAGCAATTCCTTGCGGTTTGATTATTAACGAACTGGTTTCTAACTCGTTGAAATACGCCTTTACCGAAAGTTTGGCAGGTGAAATTAATATTAATTTTCATCGTGACACAACTTCTCAGCAATTTCACTTAAGTATTCAAGACAACGGCAGGGGATTCCCTGCAGGTTTTAACATAGAACATACCGAAACTTTAGGATTGCGATTAGTGCGGATGTTGACCAACCAATTAGATGGAACTCTTGTGATTGACAGTAAGTGCGGAACTTGTTACGATATTAGTTTCACTGAGTTGTCTTATCGACGGCGCATTTAAAAAATAATATGAACGCTATAAAGATTTTGGTGGTCGAAGACGAAGTGATTGTCGCCGAAGACATAGCAGGCAGGTTGAAAAAACTGGGTTATATAGTAACAGCCACGGTTGTTTCAGGGGAAGAAGCACTGGAAAAAGTTGCAGAAGAACGGCCAGACTTAGTGCTGATGGATATCGTGCTTAAAGGTAACATGGATGGTATAACAACAGCCGAACAAATCAGAACCAAGGTAGATGTACCAACAGTATTTTTAACAGCTTATGCCGACGAGAAAACGCTGCAAAGAGCGAAACTTACAAACCCATTTGGTTATATTATCAAACCATTTCAACAACATGATTTGCGGGTGGCGATCGAGATTGCCCTGCACAGACACGAAATCGAAGCTAAGATGCGAGAATCTCTTAAAGCTTCGGAAGCAACGAGAGAGTGGGTGGAAGAAAAGTCGTACCGCCAAAACCAGTATATTTCAATGGCTGCTCACGAATTGCGGAATCCGCTCAACGCAATTTTAATCTCTGCAGAACTCCTACAGCTCGATCGCGATCGTAGCAATGATGAAGCCCAAGTCAGAACCCTGCGGCTGGTGAATTCAGCTACAAAAAAAATGAACCAGCTAATCGACGATATGCTGTTCATGGGCCGAGCAGAATCAGGTAAACTCAAATCCCATCCATTACCGATAAATTTAGTCGAATTTTGTCAAGATTTGCTGGATCAACTGCAGTTAGGAAATGAAGCCAAGCACAAACTAAAATTCATCCCGTCTGACGTTACCAGCGCGATTTTAGATCAACAATTGCTGCACTGTATTATTTCTAACTTAATTGTCAACGCCATCAAATATTCCCCAAGCGGCGGTCAAGTCAGCTTGGAATTGCAATACAGTCAAGCAGGAGATGGAGACAAAGAACCTATCTTTTGTTTTTCTCGCGAGTGTTTATTTCCCAATACTCAATGTACAAATATTAACTATCCCTTACTAATTATCCGCATCCAAGACGAAGGTATTGGCATCCCAGAAACCGAAGTCGGGAAAATATTTGAAATGTTCTACCGATGCAAGAATACTGAGAAGATTAAAGGTAACGGTTTGGGATTGACGATTGTTAAAAAAGCTGTGGATTTGCAAGGAGGTGCGATCGGCTGTGAAAGCAAAATCGGCGTTGGTACTAACTTTACAGTCGTGCTTCCCTATGTAGCTCTTTCCTCAAAAAATCATAGATAAGACTTATCTAATCATCAAAATGTTGCAAAATCCACTCAACCGCCACTGCTAAATTGGCTGCAATAAAATCCGGTTTAGTATGGTGCTGATACTCGCCGCTCAACACGCTTTCGCCGTAACCAGTCTGCACTAAAATACCAGTACAACCGGCATTGTGAGCCATATCCACATCAGTCGCTTTGTCTCCCACCATAAAACTGTTCGGTAAATCCAAATTGTGTTCCCAAGCGGCGGCTACCAACATCCCTGTATTCGGTTTTCGCCAAGTTGTATAGCGCGTAAATTCGGGGTTAGTTCCCCCTTCCGCTTCGCTTAAATAAGGACAGTAATAAAGAGCATCTAACCTCGCTCCAGCTTCATTTTTTAATAGTTGACAAAGGCGTTTGTGCAAAGCTTCAACGTGGCTGACTGGATAATAACCTCTGGCGGGGCCGGATTGATTGGAAACCAGACAGCAAAATATTTTGTGGTCATTTAAAAGGCGTACAGCTTTAGCTATTCCTGGGATTAAATGCAAATCTTCTACTTGGTGAATGTAGCCCGCTTCGATGTTGAGAACGCCATCTCTGTCCAGAAATACTGCTCGTTTCATGGTTGTATTGTTGCTTGAAAATAGGGTTTAGGGTGAGGATGTGGCAGTGTTTGTTGGGGTTAACTTAAGCCTAAAAACCTTTGTATCTATCGTTTATAGTCGAGTCTAGATCCCCCTAAATCCCCCTTAAGAAGGGGGACTTTGAGTGTTCCAGTCCTCCTCTTTTTCCGCTTGGGACTTTGACTACTCTTGTCCCCCCCTTATTAAGGGGGGTTAGGGGGGATCGGTAAGACTGGACAAGGAAGACTATAGGCTGGCACAGCGAAAATCCAGGTACGAGCGTCATTCTAAAATAGATTGTTTGCCTAACCATTCGCGGAAACTATCATGATACAAACTATAGCAAATTTTTCCTCCAACTTCTTGTTTGTTTAAGAACTCAATCCAATTGTCTAACACTTTTTCAACATCGTATTCATCCCGATCAATTATATGGGATATCGCACTTACAGACAAACCTGTTGTGGATTTTACCAAAACATTGAGCACAGACAAGTCAACTGCCGATAAAGTATCACCTCTCATCCGCAGCCAGTGGTTTTGATAATACGCTGCTAAACCGGGAGGAAGTTCCGAAAAAAGTGAGGACTCTCCCAGATTAGCATCGGGGTGTAAATTCTCGGTAATGGCAGGTAACATCTGACTCAGATACATGAAATTGTTTTCGCCCAGAGTTGCGAGTTGTCGGCCGAATTCGGGTGCAGTTAAAGCCGGTGCGGTTGATAGGTATTGCTGAATGTAGTTAAGGGCATCTTCCCGATTTTGGGCGGGATAATCTCTTAAATCGAGGGTTTGAGAGGGCGCTTCAATTAATAAACCCGATTTTTCTCTCAAAAACGGGCGGCGGGCGAGGATAAAATAAGTACGATCGCCCAAATATCTCGGCAGATAAAACAGATTTGTGCTGGGAGGCTGACTCGTGCGGGCGATCGCGTCTACAGAATCAATGACTATTATCAACTTTTGGCGATCGTTTAATTTATCGCTAATTTGCTGAAGCAACAAAGACAGAAACCAACTCCCATCAAGGGATTCGAGATTTTGAAGTTGAGATCTTAGCTTGACAATTTCCGATGTTTCCCCATTGGCGGCAAGGTATTTGTCAATCAGTTGAGTGCAGACAGAAGCGAGAAAATCTTCAGGTCGATTTTTGCCCTCAACTGCAGCGTTGTAATAGATACTGCGAGGATGGGCGGTGACATATTGGGCGAGGATGGAACTTTTGCCGCAGCCGGGAGTGCCGACTATTGTGAAATAACCGCGGCTGTGGGAGTTCAGAAAGTCGGAAATGGTCGAAAAAACAAACTTGCGGCCTGCAAAATTCTCGGTTTTTGATCGCAGGAGTTGCTGAAATTCTTTTGGGTAAGCAGCGGTAGAGATGGGAGTTGCCAGAGGTGAGGAATTCATGTTAGTGCCTCCATCCCTTCTAGCCGCAGGAAATACACGCGACCGGATTTGTCGCCTGCCACAATTGTGACTCCATCGGGTGCAATAGCGCAACAGGCGATCGAACTTTCACCCGTGAAACTGGCAATGACATTTCCACTCCACAAATCCCAGACTTTGAGGGTGTTGTCTCTTGAACCAGAAATCGCCCGCTTGCCATCGGAGGTGACGGCGACTGCTTTTACCGAGTTTCTGTGACCATAGAGAAAAAACAGTTCCTTTCTAGTTGTTAAATCCCAGACTTTAAGGGTGTTGTCATCTGAACCAGAAATCGCCCATTTGCCATCCTCCGTGACAGCAACTGCATTTACCGAGTAGCTGTGACCCTTGAGAGAAAACAGTTCTTTTCGAGTTGTTAAATCCCAGACTTTGAGGCTGTTATCTGTTGAACCAGAAATCGCCCGCTTGCCATCGGAGGTGACGGCAACTGCATTTACTGAGTTGCTGTGACCTTTGAGAGTAAACTCTTCCTTTCTAGTTGTTAAATCCCAGACTTTAAGGGTGTTGTCCCACAAACAAGAAATCGCCCGCTTGCCATCTGCAGTGATAGCTACCGCATTTACCCACTGGCTGTGCTCTTGGAGAGTAAACTCTTCCTTTTCATTTGTTAAATCCCAGACTTTGAGGGTATTGTCATCTGAACCCGAAATCGCCCGCTTGCCATCTGCAGTGATAGCTACCGCATTTACCCACTGGCTGTGACCTTTGAGAGTAAACAGTTCCTTTCCAGTTTTTAAATCCCAGACTTTGAGGGTGTTGTCGAAAGAACAAGAAATCGCCCGCTTGCCATCAGCAGTGACGGCAACTGCATTTACCGAGTAGTTGTGACCTTCAGAAGTAAACTCTTGCTTTTGAGTTGTTAAATCCCAGACTTTGAGGGTGTTATCTGATGAACCAGAAATCGCCAGCTTGCCCTCAGCGGTGAGGGCTACTGCATTTACCAAATTGCTATGACCTTTGAGAGTAAACTTTTCCTTTCGAGTTGTTAAATTCCAGACTTTGAGAGTGTTGTCTGATGAACCAGAAATCGCCAGCTTGCCCTCAGCGTTGAGGGTTACTGCATTTACAAAATTGCTATGACCTTTGAGAGTAAACTTTTCCTTTCGAGTTGTTAAATCCCAGACTTTGAGGGTTTTGTCTGATGAACCAGAAATTGCCAGCTTGCCATCAGCGGTGAGGGCTACTGCATTTACCAAATTGCTATGACCTTTGAGAGTAAACAGTTCCTTTCCAGTGGTTAAATTCCAGACTTTGAGAGTGTTGTCTGATGAACCAGAAATTGCCAGCTTGCCATCAGGGGTGAGGGCTACTGCATTTACCAAATTGCTATGACCTTTGAGAGTAAACAGTTCCTTTCCAGTGGTTAAATCCCAGACTTTTATGGTCTTGTCCCACGAACCGGAAACCGCCCGCTTTCCATCAGCAGTGACGACAACTGCTTTTACCGAGTCGCTGTGACCAGTGAGAGTAAACAGTTCCTTTCGAGTTGTTAAATCCCAGACTTTGAGAGTGTGATCCGATGAACCAGAAATCACCCGCTTCCCATCCTCCGTGACGGCTACTGCGTTTACCAAGTAGCTATGACCTTCGAGGGTAGACAGTTCATTTACAGTTGTTAAATCCCAGACTTTGATGGTGTTGTCGAAAGAACCAGAAATCGCCCGCTTGCCATCAGCAGTTACGACAACTGCATTGACCGAGTTGCTGTGACCTTCGATAGTGCGTAGTAGTCCCCTGCGAGGGGGAGTTAAACAGGGTGTCAAAGGACGCAACCAAGGTGCTGCTTTCCACTGCTTTGCTACCTCCAGCATTGTCTGAATCAGAGGCATTTCAAAGTACAGTAAGCGCCCTAACAATTGCCCTGCCAGTTGCGTCTTATCTCCATCCAAAATATCGGCTGACATCCACAGTACCGCTTGAATCAAGTTCAGGGATTTCGCTGTTCCTGGGTTGTATTCTTGGTGAGTGACTGCTTCTGAATCGTCAACCAAATTGAAATCATCAATAAGTGCCTGCAACCCAAACTCAGGATGCTGAATCTTTGCCATCAGAAAGTTAAAATCAGTCAGTTTTTGATAATACTTTTCTAAATTCCCTGACTTGACATAATTTGGCAGTAAGCTCCCCAGATAAGCACGTTGATAGAAAAGTGGTTTGGCCGCTAACTTTTCAGCAAATTCTCCCATCTCACGCCATCCCATTTTCTAAATACTCAGAAATCCGTTTATTTACTTCCAGAAAAATTCTCCGCTTTGAATCCATCTCCCGTTTTGTTTTCAGAAAGTCAAGGAAACTAGCATGATAGATGGTGTAGCAGATTTCTCCTTCTACATCCTGTTTTTTTAAATACTCAACCCACTTATTTTCTAAAATCTGTGCCACATGGCATTCACCCTTCTCGGCAATTCCAGCAATCATCTCGCAGGGAATCGGCGTGCCAATCTCTAGCAAAATATACAAGACAATCTCCATCAATTGCCCTGGCTTAGCTTCCATCCCCATCCGCACCCAATGGCTTTGATAATATTCTTGCAGCCCATCTGGCAATTGCTTTAAACTCAAGTCATTGTAATTGCCCTTAGCAATTGCTGGCAAAACATAGCGCAAATACATAAAATTGTTTTCGCTCTTTTTTGCCACTTGCTCGACAAAATTTGTATCGGTAATGCTGCGGGTTTGAATCCATTGTGTCAAGTTATCTTTATACTCAGAATCGGGATTTGTCACAACATACTGAATATAGTGTTTGATATCATTCTGATTGAAATGAACATAGTCACTATCTCTTAAATCTAACTCTTTTACCGGAACTCCCGGAGATACGACCAACCGCCTTTGACCGAGGTTAAATGGTCGCCGCGTCAGCAGAAAATACACGTTATTTGGCAGAGTTGTGGGCAAATGTAAAAGATTTTCTCCCGGTTCTTGTTCAACTTCATCCAGTGCATCAATTGCAATTACCAAACGATCGCCCGCCGTGAGTTTTCCCGCCACCTGTGCCAGTAAAGTTGGTAAATCGGCCTCTTCTGATTTTGGCAATTGATAGCGGTCAATTAATTGGCGGCGAATGCTTTTCAAAAACAATTCTGGTCTGTTGCGCCGTTCGACGAGAATATTGAAATAGCAGGGAGATTTATGTTCCCAGACGTATTTGGCAACGATCGAACTTTTCCCCATTCCCGCATCCCCGACGATCGTAAAATAACCGTGAGGATTGTCGGTGATAAATTGCTGAAAAGTATCAAAAACAAATTGGCGGCCGCAAAACCTGCGAATTTTTTCTTCTATTAACGATATAAATTCTTCAGGGTAGGGGGCAACTACTGGTTGTGATGGTTGATAATACTTCTGTTTTAATTTAGTATGCAGAATCCTCGACTTACCTGCACCTTGGTGGTTATCAAGTTCTGGAAAACTGGCTGAAAACTTCCTATAAATCTCTCCCATCCGCTGTTTTACAGTAGGTTCTGATATGCTTAATGTTAATGAAAGCTCTGTCTGATTTAGGGGTACTCTTTCACGAGAGAAGAGTGCTAATAATGTTTCTGTTTGTTCCATAGATAATTCATGTCTCCCAGATTCGCCTGTAAGGAATTCTTGCCAATCCATCTAGGTTAACCCCCAATATAACTTTATTACAACTTACGCGTCATGCACTTAAATCATCCTGAGCCTTGCCAAGGATCTCTTAGACGGCTGGGATGCTTCGCAGTCCTGAGCCTTGCGAAGGATAGGGACTCTGCATGACAGTAGTTTAATTATACCTTGAGTATACTTTCATTATACCGACCTCTAATAGACCTAACTTTATACCTCTGGTCAACTTCACTTAATTAAAGTGATGCCATGATTTGATCAGAACACAGACAAGCAGTTATTGATAAACAAGAGAGGTCAGTCAAATGAATTTTAAATTATTCGGAAACTCCCACGGTGACGAAGATTTTAGCGAAATCGATGAAATAGGCAAAATAGGTATAAAACTTATTGGCAAAATTGCCGATGAGCTAAGTTATACCCGCACGTCTGCAGGTCGAAACTGTCTGTTAATTGTCAAATATTTTCAGCCCGGTATAGTACCACCCGAACCTAGCACTCAAGCGGATTTTTTTAAGCGTGCAATCGACGTTTTACATAGCTTTAACTGGCTTCAAGAGCAACGAACTCCCCAATCCGATCGAAGTTATAACCAGCCAATTCACAAAATAAAACTTCAAGTAAGTAGCGATCTCAAGGCTGTTACTCAAGTTTTATGGTGGGTTGAGCAGTTAGAGCCTCTACACATTCCCGAAGAAGTTTTGCAGCTTTGTAAGCTTGCTGCGATCGAGGGTTTTGCCCATGCTGTGCGCCACGCCCCCACAAATCTGTCAGTGGAAACTCCGAAAATCGAGCTGGCGATCGCAGTATTTAACGAACGCCTAGAGATCGAAATATGGGATTGGGGAAAGCCTTTTGACCTCAAGACTAAGCTGAAAGAAGAATTGCCCGAAAAAAGTGTGTTTAGTTGGAACGACTTGGGCTTTACTCTTCACTAAAGCTGTTCGGAAATTGCCACCCTTCCATTGACCACAGAAAGGAACTTTTTTGTGATGATTACTGATACTACTCCCAAGATTCTCGTTGTGGATGATGACGCTTCCATCCGCACTCTAGTTCATCGCTTTTTGAATCAGAAATATCAAGTAGATTCGGCAGGAGATGGCGAGACTGCTTTAGAATTGTTTGAGAAATTAAAGCCACTGCTAGTCGTTCTCGATTGGAATTTACCAGATACTACAGGTTATCACCTCTGCCAGGAAATGCAGCGCCGTACTAATGTTTTTGTGATCATGCTAAGCAGTCGCACAGACGAAGCTGATAAACTTAAGGTCCTGTCTGCAGGTGCTGATGACTATATCTGTAAACCCTTTGGTTTGGCAGAGTTGGCAATTCGTATAGAAGTTGTGTTGAGACGGATGAGGCCTGTCACTCCATCACGTATTGTATTCGATCAATTTGCGATCGATTCAGGGCGCCGGGAAGCAACACTCAACGATCGCATTATCAAGTTAACAGCCTTGGAATTTAAGATATTGTATTTTTTGGCAAGTCATTCCGGTCAATCTTGGAGTCGCCAACAGCTAATCGAAAAAATCTGGGGGTGGAACTGCAACGACACAGGAGAAGAGAACGTTGTTAGCGTACATATCGGTCAGATTCGCAAGAAAATGATTCAAGTTGATGCTAATGCGTCGCAGTTTATTAAAACAATTCGGGGTTACGGTTACAGGTTCGAGCCCCCCTCGCGCACTGCAATGGCAATTTCCTAAGCTCATCGGCATTAACCACTTGATTTTGTGAAAAACCTAGCCTCTAGATATGGGTTCCCAGGCACAGCCTGGGAACCAGCTAAGATATCTTAGTTCTTAGCCGCCCCAAACCTTCTTCAAAACCTCTTGAGGAGAGATGTCTGCCATTTTGCCAGTAGGAGATTTAATGCCCAAAAATCGATCGCTCTTTGGCAACAACTTCGCCGGTTCAGTCGGGCCGAACAAAGCTATTGTATAAGTTTGAACCGCCACAGCTAAGTGCATCGGCGCACTGTCAGTACATATCATCAAATTAGCAGCAGCAATAGTGGCCGCCAACTTGCCGACATCATCCGGCGAGATAACTTTTACATTTGGACATAACTCGACTAACTTTGCCACGAAGTCTGCATCTTCGGGCCCTTTCACAACAACAACAGGCAAATTAGGCTGCCGCTGCTGACAATCTTCAATTATTTGCTTCCAGTTGTCTGTAGGGTAAATTTTGTCGATACCTTTAGACACAGCTAATTGACTCGAACCGCCGTGAATCAAAATGTAACCGCTTTCTTTTACGCCCAACCGCTGTTGTTCGGCTTCCGCCCACTGAATGTCCTGTTTTGGTACATTAATTGCGATCGCAGGAGTTGGATTTGTAATGTTAAATCCTTGCAGCAAATCGTGGTACATTGAAGCGGCGTACTGTTCAGTTTTGAGCGGTACAGCAGCGGTGAGAAATCGAGCGCCGTTGATTCCCGAATAGCCAACTCTCTGCGGAATGCCGGTCAGCCACAGCAGCAGCCCTACAGTCCACCGCTGGCCGAGGGAAATAACTGCTTCGTATTCGCGATCGCGAATTACGCCCAGTAAATTGCCCAAATCTGCCATAGCGTTGCGGTCTTTGAAATTGTACGTCAAGACTTCTTTGACGGATTTGCAGACTCGGTAAGCGCCCTTTGCCCTCGGTTCCACGATGACATCAATTTGCGCCTCTGGATAAGACTGCTTGAGGTCATCGAGGGTGGGGAAAAATAAAATTTGGTCGCCAATCCCGCCTGGGACAAGTGCTAGTATTCGCATCATAAACGATCGGCTATTATCTATCGAGGTAGCTCTCAGCGATCGGTCTTCAGCTATCAGCTTATAGTATTTCTAGACTTTAAAAGCTACTGGCTGACAGCTAAACAACTGACCCAAAAGTACAGGACGCTCTTAATATATACCTAGTTGGGTGAAGAAGGGTTACTTAATGCACTTATTAATTGCTGCGGCGGGTTCGGGGCGACGGATGGGGAGTCAGCGGAACAAACTGCTGCTGACTTTGCTGGGAAAACCTTTGCTGAGTTGGACTTTGGCTGCTGCTGAAGCTTCGCAGCACATTAGCTGGATTGGCATCATGGGTCAGCCAGAGGATTTTCCTGCTTTTAAAGTAATTCTGAGCGATTTATCTTTGGTTATGCCCGTGGAACTGATTAAAGGAGGCGCCACCAGGCAAGAGTCAGTTTACAACGGTTTGCAGGCTTTGCCTCCGTCAGCCGATCGAGTCTTGATTCACGACGGCGCGAGGTGTTTGGCAACTGCTGAATTGTTCGATCGATCTTCCCAAGCTCTCTTAAGCTGTCCCGGCTTGATTGTCGCCGTCCCGGTCAAGGATACGATTAAGGTCGTAGACGAGTCTAGAATCGTGCGAGACACACCAGACAGAAGCAATTTATGGGCAGCCCAGACTCCCCAAGGATTTGAAGTGAAATTGTTAAAGCAGTGTCACGAACAAGGGCGACAAAAAGGTTGGGAAGTGACAGACGATGCGGCTTTGTTTGAAAAATGCGGTTTACCAGTGCAAATTGTGGAGGGAGAAGAGACGAATTTGAAAGTCACAACACCGGTTGATTTGGCCCTCGCTGAATTTATTTTGCGGCAGAGAACAGATAAGAGCAAATAGAATTTGTTGACTATTTTTAAGAACGGGCAAGATGCCCGTTCCACAATCAATAATTTGTTAATTGTGGAACAGGCATCTTGCCTGTTCCTTTGCACGGGCAAGATGCCCGTTCCACAATCAATAATTTGTTAATTGTGGAACAGGCATCTTGCCTGTTCCTTATGTTATCTTAGAAATATCATAGCTGGAAGTAAACATATGATTTCTGTTGCGCCGATCGCACCACCGTTACTCATAGGCGAAAAGCGAGTAGTGTTGAGAAATATTACTTGGCAGGGTTATCAACAACTGCTACAGATTTTAGGCGATAACCGAGCGGCTACATTGATATTCGACCGGGGGATTTTAGAAATTACCATGCCTTTAGAAGAACACGAATTTTCAGCACGCTTAATCGAACGACTGATTATTATTTTGGCTGTAGAGCTAGGTTTGAAGATTAAAACAATGGGTTCAACAACCCTCGATCGATCGGACTTAGAGCGCGGTGCAGAGCCAGATAATGCCTATTACATCCAAAATCAACCCCTCGTAGCCGGTCGTACAGTAGATTTAGCCACAGATCCGCCACCCGATTTAGTAGTAGAAATAGATATTACCCATACCGATATTAACAAGGCTGCTCTCTATGCCAGTATGGGAGTACCGGAATTTTGGCGTTACAATGGTAGAGAATGGCGAATTTATAAGCTGGAGAACGATGAGTATTTGGAAGTATCGGTCAGCCCCACTTTTGCGATACTTCCCAAGTCCAAACTTTACGAATTTTTGGCAGCAGCGCAGCTAGATGAAGTAGAAGCCGAGGTGAATTTTCGCAACTGGGTGAGAGAGATGGTGAAATCTAACTAGCGAATTGGGCCTTGGCAGTAGTCACCAGATTACCAGCTTCATCACACCGTATTTTCAATAGAGAAATTTGCTGTTTCTTTAGTAAGGGCTGGCTGTTGGTCTGACGATAATTTCGCTAACATCAACATCGTCAGGTTGTTCGATCGCAAATACAATCGATCGCGCGATGGCAGCAGCAGGAATAGCTATTCTGCGGAATTCTTGCATTCCCGATCTTGCAGTTTCATCAGTGATGCTCTCGGCTAACTCAGACTCGGTTACTCCCGGAGAAATCACCGTCACCCGAATGTCGCCCCCAACTTCTTGTCTCAAGCCTTCTGAGATGGCTCTAACGGCAAATTTAGTCGCACAGTAAACAGCAGCAGTTGGAGAAACCGCGTGTCCGCCAATGGAAGAAAGATTAATAATCTGACCTGATTTTTGTGCCTTCATGACGGGAAGTACGGCGGCAATACCGTATAAAACACCTTTGATATTGACATCAATCATGCGATCCCATTCCTCAACTTTCAGTTGTTCGAGTGCGGATAGGGGCATGATGCCAGCATTGTTAATCAGGACATCTACGCGATCGAACTTACTTTGGGCAAATTGAACGATATCCTCCATTTGACTGCGTTGCGTCACATCTAGAGCCTGGTATTCGGCGATTCCACCCTCCGCGCGAATGTCCTTGGCGATCGCTTCTAGGCGATCGGTGCGACGTGCGCCTAAAACAACTTTTGCGCCCTTTTTAGCAAGCAACTTAGCACTGGCTTCACCGATTCCACTACTGGCTCCAGTGATAATGATCACTTTCCCATTTAAGTTAGACATTGAAATCTTCTATTCTTGTGATGTTACTGAAAATTTGAGATTATTTTGTTGAAACAGCTCTTCGAGAGTTCCCGTCGCAATCAAGGCGCGAGGGCATCCCATAGTTTGTTCTTAACAAACTGTTCAAACGTTGTTGGTGTAACTGCTTCAGGGGTTCTGGCTGTCGCATAAACTCCGTCAGGATCGCCCAGGGCAATAAACAAATTCCCTAACTCTGTTTGTACATCAGGTGTTGCGCCAAACGAAGCTAGTTGCTGTTGGATCGATTCAATAGTCACCTGAACATATTCGATCGGGCGATCTAACACTTGTGAAAGAATAACAGTTGTTTCCAAGAGCGTTAAATTTTCTGGCCCCATCAAATTACGAGTCCACTTACCTGCCCAACAATCATCGAGTAGATATTTCGCGGCCTCATCGCCGATATCATCCGTACTAATCCAAGGAATATCGTGGTCACTAGCATAGGGGAAGCTTACGCTATGGTCTTGCTGAATCAACTTGACTTGATCCAGGAAATTCTCCATAAAATAGCCGGGACGCAGATGCAGCAAATTTGCTGTGGTTTGGTTGAAAATCGATTCAACCTCACCAACGAATGAGACAGTACCTAAATTTGGTTTTGCACCTGCACCAACGCTAGAAATATTGACCACTCGCTTGATGCCGTTTTCGCGCACTGCTGTGGCTCCCGCCATTGCCGTCTGGATGTACCAGTTGGATAAGCTTGGCGTGTCGAGTTTCGGTGGAGTCAGCCAAAACAAAGCATCTGCATTTTGCGTTGCTTCGATCGATCCTTGAGGATCGTCACTGCTAATTTGCTTCACTGTCGCACCTCGCTCAACTAGATCCGCTAACTTCTCTGGATGTCTTGCCAACAGAACGGTTTCGGCTCCAGCTTGTATCACTTTCTCAGCGGTGCGCCGTCCAATATTGCCTGATGCGGCTGCAATGACAATTTTCATAGCTCTCCTCTTTTAAATGTATTAGCCCCGGCTGAAAAATTGGCGCAAATTTTGGGTGTCGCCCATTGCATCAATAACGGGGACAGGGTTCCAGTATTCACGGTAGTGAACGATCTTTCCATCCTTGGTTTCTAATCGCATCACATAATCTTGTTGATAGTGGCGGCCTGTGGCCACGATCTCGGCTTCCCCATGAACCTCGGCAAATAGAACATTAGGGTTTGACGTTTGATATTCGCAAACATTCGTGAATACTAAATCTTGCATCTGTGCCACCATCTTTTTCATGTGGTTGTAGATGGCAGATTTGCCTTCAATTCGTTCAGGCGCATTCAGAGCAGCAGCATACGGAAATTCAACAACTGCATCTTCAGCAAATAAATTTATCCAAGCTTCGGTATCCTTGCCAATCAATGCGAGATGGTCAGTCAAAAGCTGTGTAGTCATATCTTCCTCTTCTATTTCACCTTAAAATTGGATGGCTCTCACTCGAAATCTCCTATTTCTGTCCCTTCTGTTGAGGTTAGTTGGAATTAAACAAACTGACCGCCAGAGACTTCGATTCTCTGTGCATTCACCCATCTGTTTTCTTCGGATAGCAAAGAGGCGATCGCACCGCCGATATCATTAGGCAGACCGACGCGACCCAAGGCAGTTTGCGAAGCGATAAAGCTGTTAATCTCAGGATTGTCACGCACCGCACCGCCATTAAAATCCGTTTCAATTGCGCCTGGGGCTACCACATTCACAGCAATCTGTCTGTGTCCTAATTCCTTAGCCATATATCGGGTCAAAACTTCGATCGCTCCTTTCATGCTTGCATAAGCTGCATAGCCAGGTAGAGCAAAACGGGCAAGCCCAGACGAAATATTGACTATCCGTCCTCCATCATTGATCAAAGGCAGAAGTTTCTGCGTGAGGAAGAAAACGCCTTTTACATGAATATTCATCAAGCGATCGAAATCATCTTCGGTGGTATCAGCAAAAGACGCATGAACCCCAATACCAGCATTATTTACGAGGAAATCAAAATGCTCTGTCTGCCATTTATCTTCAAGTGACTGCTTGACTTGTTCCACAAAACCGTCAAAGGTTTTCGTGTTTGAAGTATCCAGTTGCAGTGCAACCGCTTGAGCTCCGATATCGGCGATCGCAGATACGACATCTTTGGCATCCTCATCGCTGTTGTGATATGTCACGATGACATCGACTCCTTTTCTGGCAAGAGTCAAAGCGGTATTTTTGCCAAGTCCTCGGCTCGCCCCTGTTACTAATGCGATTTTTGTCTGATCTTTGGTCATTGCCTTATCCTTTTAGTGTTTCATTCAGATGTGTTCATCGTATGAGTAAAAGCAAGAATTTTGAATACACAGACCTCGCAATTTATTGCCTAATCCTCCAAAACCCTATTTTAGGAATGGCTCAAGATGCTCTATGTTGACACTCTCAGGGCTGAAGCCACTGAGATTCTGCGGACAAAGCAGCTTTAGGTAACACCCAAAGTTTTACTCTCG
>NZ_JAUBRI010000054.1:0-51003 GCF_036701795.1 Microcoleus sp. N9_A1 | reverse complement strand
ACATGGTCTTCAACAGTTTGAAGCTATCTTCATTGGTTGGAAAACCGCTCTAGCTGGACTTGTGTGTACACGGTAGCTCCTTGGAGGGGGCAAAACTGATTTAGAGGTTTGGGAGTTTTATTTGATGGGTCGATCAAACAACCCGAAAAAAAAGCAGCATTCGCACCTGCCGTCAACTACCAAAACTCAAATTTTCAGTGTCAAAGCTTAGTAGCGTCGTGAAGAGCGATCTTTGTCGCCCCAGCCACCGCCACCGCCCGACGAGCGTTTGTTGTCTTCGCGAGGTTTGGCTTTGTTGACTTTCAAGTCGCGGCCCATCCATTCAGCACCGTCTAGAGCTGCGATGGCTGCTGCTTCTTCTGCCTCGCTTGCCATTTCCACAAAAGCAAAACCCCGCATCTTCCCTGTTTCCCGATCCATTGGCACTTGGACGCGGCTTACAGTACCGTACTCGGCAAATACTTGGCTGAGGTCATCTGACGATACCTCATAAGAAAGATTACCCACGTAAATCGACATAAAATCTCCAGAATCCTTAAGGTGCAGAGAGTTAGATTCGGAGAGACGCTTGTAAATAAACACCAACAAACTACGCCACCGAATTTAATTCTTGAAAAATCACTATAACATGAAGCCAGCAGAATCAGCAATAATTGGCTATCATAATTTTCAATTATGGGTGCCGAGCGGGCAATCGGCAACAGAAAATATTCGTGATAACTGACATCTTACACTCTTGGCGTCATCCGCTTGGTTTCTTGCTGCGCGATCGACCTGAGATCTGAGATTTTTCGTCGCTGTTACCGGGTTGATTGGGTCTGATTGAGAACAGTGCCTGAGATTCAGTTATAACTGACATCAGGCATTTTTATGGAACTGGCAGGCACCCTGCCAGTTCCACCAGATATCAATGTTTTTAGTCACAGATTCATCTTCTGATTAGTTAATGTTTACCGACCATTCATATTATTTACTCTCGAAAAACCTCCCTACAAACCTGCTCAGGCTTAGGATCGCGAATTAAATAATTTACACAAGGAAAGTGGGGTGTCCCGCCCGCCGTTTCTGGACGGGTGTCCCGCCCGCCGTTTCTGGACGGGTGTCCCGCCCATCCCACAACTATCACGCATTGTAAGTTATTTAATTCTCATTCCTTATTTTACCGGACAGGATATTATGACTTCGTGGATTTAATTTCATCGGATATAGCAATACTATTTAATTTGTGAATTAGATTTTTTTGTGCACCGCAGAGGGCGCAGAGAACGCAGAGGAAGAGAAAGAGGGAAAGTTTTATGAGTGTTCGCTGTGAGATCACAGCACAGCTTATATCTCACAGCGAGTTTCCCCCTAGCGATTCAGTTGACAGTTGACAGCTTGCCCTGAGCGAAGTCGAAGGGTTGACAGTTGACCGCAAGATAGCGAGCTCTACCTGGAAGGAAGAGGATTGGAGTAATGAATAGTCTTCTTTTAATTTCTCCCTACAAGGCTTGGGGCTTTAAACCAATTCTTTCTGGTAAGATAGATCTCGCTTCGTGATCTCACAGCGATCACTACTTTGAAAGCTATGATTGGGATGCTCTCATTACCACTTTCCTGACATCGCGCCCTTGAGTCTCAATTCTTCTCGACTGACTAGAGCTTCGTAGTAATCGGGTTTGATTTCGAGGGCGACTCCGTAAGAGCTAATAGCATCTTGAGTTCGCTGCAATTTTTGCAAAACGTCGCCCCGCTGCGCCCAAGCTTCCCAGTTGTCTGGCTTGAGTTGAATCACTTGGTCAAAAGCGACGAGTGCTTGGGAATAATTCTGCATTTCCCCTAGGATCAAACCTCGCTGTACCCAGCCTTGATAGTTGTCCGGCCAGACAGTAATTGCTCGATCGTATGATGCTAGAGCTTGTTCGTACTGCTGCAATTTTGACAAAGCGTTGCCGCGTTTCAACCAAGCTTCAAAATTGTCTGGCACGATTTTTAGTACGCGGTTGTAAGCTGCGACGGCTTCTTCGTAACGCTGCAATTTTTCCAGCGCTGCGCCTTGCTGCAACCCTACTTTTGATGTAATTTCTGCTTCCGAAGTCAGAGAGATTACTTTATCAAAACAGGCGATCGCTTCTTCGTATTGCTGTAATTTTTCCAGAGCTTCGCCTCGCAAGTTCCAAGCTTCTAGAAAATTACCTTCAATTTGTAGGGCATTGCTGTAAGCGATAATTGCCTCTTTGTAGCGTTCCAATTCGGCTAGGGCGATGCCTCTACCCAGCCAAGCTTCGGGAAAATTCGGATTAATTTGAATGGCTTGGTCAAAAGCAGCGATCGCCCCTTCAAAATCTCTCGATTCTGACAGTGTTTGACCGCGCCCGATCCATGCTTCGGGATAAAAAGAATTAATTTGAATTGCCCGATCGAAACAAGCAATTGCCGCATCCGCCCAGTGGTGTTTGAGGGCCATTCCTTTATAAAACCAAGCTTCGCAGTCGTTGGGCTGCATTTGCAGTACGCGATCGTATGCTGTCACCGCTTCTGCATATTTGTGCAATTTTGCTGAAGCAATGCCCCGATTGAACCAAGCCAGACTATTTTGTGGTTGCAGTTGAATGGCGCGATCATAAGAAGTGACAGCTTCAGCGTAGCGTTCGGCTTTCATCAAAGCCAAACCTCGGTTCAGCCAAGCTTCCCAATTAGTCGGGACGAGTTTCAGCGCGCGCTCGAAAGCCGCCACGGCTTCAGGGTAGCGCTCCGCTTGAACCAACACGTTGCCTTGCCTGTACCACATGGCGGGCAAATTTGGATGAAGTTGGGTTGCTCTTTTGTAACAGCTTGCTGCTGCATCCCACTGCTGCAATTCCTCTAAAACTCGGCCTCGCTGATACCAAGCTTCGTGCTTTTCTGAATTGACTTGAATTGCGGTGTCGAAAGCCACGATCGCTTCTGAGTGATTTTGCAAACTTAACAGCCCTGTCCCGCGCAGCATCCAAGCCCAGTATTCTTCGGGATTAATTGCTGTAGCTCGATCGGCGCAGGCTACGGTTTCTGCGTAGGAATGCAGTTGCTTGTAAGCTTTGCCCAGATTCAGCCACGCCCTGGCCCAGTCCGGCTTAATTTGAACCGCTTTTCCGTAGCAAAGGACTGCCGCTTCGTACCTTCCCGATGCGTACAATCTATTGCCCCGATCGTAATCTGGAAATGCTGCAAAAATTCTTAAAATCGGCGGCAGCAGTGATGGTTGGGGGTTTGAGGAGTTTTCAGGAGCCGAAGTCGAGAGGTCTGGCATACGCCTTGCACATAAAAAATTTAGTGGGATAACAAGCTTGCGGTCTTATATATTAACTTATGCTTTTCTTAATCTCGCTGCTGTTTTGAAACAAATTTAGCATATCAGGCCTCCTGCCACAAATTATGTTTACTTAACTGCAATGTATAAAATTATGCACCGCTTCCATTTTGCGTATACCGCTATAAAATACGGTCTTGACACAAACAAATATTTCCTAATTCAGGTTTCAAACCAAATTTAATATGCTAATTGTACACAGGCTTTTAGATTTCACGGACTGCTTTACCAATTGTGATTCGGGGTCGATCGACTCGCGCCCGAATTATTGGTACGAAGGCCTTTGTCCTGAGAGTGGCGAGCTGCTGAGACTGCCACGTACTCGAATGTCCGAGGATCTCGCGCGGGGTTTGATGCAGTACCTGACGGCTGACGATTTCTACGATCGCGAGGGCAAGATGTACGGCATATTGCTGGTGGAGATGGCTTCGGGGGAACAGGGGATACTCAAAGCATTTTCCGGGCTGCTGAATGGTTGCAGCATTGTTGAAGGCTGGGTGCCGCCGATTCCGGGACGAGATCGAGTTGCTTTCGATGAAGCCCGCACGTTAACTCAATTGGAGGAGATGAAACAGGAACTTATTGCACTGAAGCAACTGCCGCAGCGACAAGAGTATGAAGCCTTATTTCGGGAGTTTGAATTGCAATTGCAAGTTTTGAGCGATCGCCACCGCAATTGCAAGCAGCAGCGAGACGAAAAACGTCAGTTAGTGTGTCAAACTCTCGCAGCAGAAACACTAGAAATTGCCCTGGAACAACTGAATCAAGAAAGTCGTTTGGAGAAAATTGAACGCAGACAATTGAAACGACAGCGGGATGAAACATTGCAGCCGCTAAAACAATTAATTGAAGCTGCAGATCGGCGGATGCGGGCGCTGAAACAGCGGCGAAAAGAACTTTCCCGTGAACTTCAGACGCAAATGCACGCGGCTTACTCTCTGGTGAATTTTTTGGGAAAATCGCGATCGATCTCCTCATTGATGCCCGCTAATTCTATTCCCACTGGCACCGGCGACTGCTGCGCGCCAAAATTGCTCCACTACGCGGCAGTACACAATCTGAAACCGCTGGCAATGGCCGAGTTTTGGTGGGGGCCGCCATCGGGGGATAAGATGCAGGGAGAATTTTATGGTGCTTGTGGCGATCGGTGTCAGCCGTTGATGGGTTTTTTACTGTCAGGATTGGCTCAAAATCCGACTGTTTCTAATATGGATAAGGGTTTGACGGGCGGGCTAGAAGCCCCCCGCACAAGGAATAATTTTTCTTGTGGAACGGGCATCTTGCCCGTTACCCAAATGCTACCGATTATCTATGAAGACAAATGGTTGATTGCGGTCAATAAACCTTCGGGCTTACTGTCAGTTCCCGGTCGTTATCTGGAAAATCAAGATAGTGTTTTCAGTCGTTTGCGTAACTTGTTACCGGATAGTTTGGATTTGAATGCGGTGCATCGTTTAGATTGGGAAACATCGGGTATTTTGCTATTGGCGCGGGACAACGAAACTAGCAGTCAACTCAGACAGCAATTTGCAAAAAAGCAGGTTCACAAAGTTTATGAAGCGGTGCTTTCGGGTACTGTAAAAATTGAGGCGGGGACGATCGACCTCCCACTTTGGGGCGATCCAGAAAATCGCCCTTACCAGCAAGTCAATTGGGAGTGCGGAAAACCCAGTGTTACTCGCTTTCAGGTAATGGTGAAAGAGGGAAATTGCGATCGCGTCGAGTTTTTGCCGCTAACGGGACGCACGCATCAATTGAGGGTTCATGCAGCGGATGTTCGAGGGTTGGGGATACCGATTTTGGGCGATCGGCTTTACGGATGTCGGGCTGCTGCGAACCGGCTACACTTGCACGCGCGGGAACTTTCATTTGAGCATCCGCACTTAGGAGAAAGGCTATACCTAAAGGCAGAAACACCATTTTGAGCTAAGGGCGGCAACGAGAGATAGTCTAGCAGTAGGAATTACATAGAGAGGCAGCAAATATTTATTTTTGAGTAATACAAAGCAACCTGAATTATGAGCAAATTTACAGGTTAGCAGCCACATTAAAACAATCAGAATGCTTGAGAGTTGCGTATTAGATGAAGAAAGAATTTCGAGAAATATATGAAATTCATATAGCAATCCTTGCAGAAGTCGTAAACTTTTTATTTATTTTATATCGCATTACTCGGAAATCTCTGCTTCAAAACAGGCATTACCGGACAAGGTTTTTGCTCCTGCAAATTCTCCGGTTTGTTCCAAGTAAAAGGCCCTTTCTTCTCCGCCGCCATCCAAAGCAAGCTTTTTGCTCGCGTCATCGCCACATACAGCAGTCGAAACTCTTCTGCTGTTTTCAAATAACCTGCTTGTTCCCAGGCTTCGCCTAGATTTGGTAAAGGATATTTTTCGTGCAAACTTGCTCGAATTTGTGCTCTCGCTACCTCTGCTAAAGTGAAATCTCCTAAAAATCGGGCTTGCGGCAAAACTCGCAAATTTCCGGGGATGGTTTGTTCGTGCAGAAACGGCAAAAATACGCAATCCCAATCCAATCCTTTAGCTTTGTGCATGGTAATAATTGTTAGTTGACCTTTGCTTGTATAGCGTTCTTCTATTTTGTCGTCTGCATCCACAGGTTCAAATCTTTCGGAACTGACAATTTCGCTCAGTACGTCCAAAATATTACGCATTGAATTGTTGCCGGCTGTTTGGATTGCTACTCGTTCTGCTAATTTGTCGGCGGTGGCTAATTCTGTTTGGTCGTATTGCAGCGCTAAGGCTAAGAAGGAAATGATTTGGTAGGGTGGCAGTTCTAAGCTAGCTTGCAGCAAACCGCAGCAAAAATAGCGACATTTGCGAACCGGATCTGCCTGCTGGGGGTCTAGCGGGCCTGGGTAAAGAAATTGTTCGGGGCTAGTCGCAAAAGCATTGTAGTCTTGTTTGGGAATCAGTTGTCGATCGCTCAAAATCTTTAATGCTGCTTTCAGGTAGTCTGGAGAGTGCGGGCGATCGAGGAATTGCAGCAGTGTTAAGATTTCCCAAGGTACTTGAGAATGTCTGTCGCGTTCTCCCACATCCTCAATTTTAATCCCGTATTTCCGCAAATCAAAGCTTAATCCGTGTTTTTGAGGATTTTCCAGCACTTCTTTGATAAATTTACCTTGTTTGTTTTCCCGCACCAAAATAGCCATCGATTTCAGATTTTCTAACGGCAATTTGGCACTATTTTCCCCCTCGCTAGCTTCTCCCCTTGAATCGATATCTTTGCCATCCCTGCCAAATTCAAAATCGGCGGGTAAAAATTCCTCTACTAACTCAATTACCCGCTTGCCAATTAACTCAACTGTATGGTAAATATCGCGGGGAGTATGCAATTCTAAACCTCGACCAATCGGAGCCGGATTTGCATTCTGCTGCGGGTCATTGCTCGGTACTGGCTTAATAGTTTGGTCGCGAAAAGGCTTTTCATTTTTCGCTAATTCCGAACCATTTACCCATTGCAGCATAAAGTTAGCCGCATCGATAATTACTTGGGTACTGCGGCCTGCACCATCCATTGTCGCTAACTTATTCTCCACTTCGCACTCATCGCAAAATTGGTTAAAATAAATCGGATCTGCGGGAGTAAAAGTAGAATTAATCGCTTGATTTGGGTCGCCAACTCTGATAAAATTTTCAAGTGAGTTAGGACTGTCGGTTTCGCTAGCTAATATTTTTAAAAGCTTAGTCTGCAAAGGTGTCGAATCTTGGGCTTCGTCCTCAAAAACGGCAAATACTTGCTTTTGCTCGATCGCCCTCGCCCTCGGATTGTCCAACACCCGCAAAGCTGCTAAAATCATTTCGTCGTAATCGATGAATTCCCGACTCCTCAACAAAGCCTGATATTTTTGATATAAACCCCCAGCTACTGCTAAAATCTCATAACCGTCCCCAGTATCAAAAGCGCTCATTTCTAACAACTGTTCGGGAAATAAACCCGAAGATTTCGCCTCGTGAATCACAGTTTTAGCTACCTGCGGCAAAATTTCCGTCCGCAAAACTGATTGTCGCCGCAGCCTCTCCGTTTCCTCTCCGTCGAATTGCTGTCCTTCCAGCAAAACTTGATATCGGCGGGGATTTTCCGCAATCCACATTTCTACACAGGTGCGAATTAGTCGGTGACTTTGAGTGGGAGTAACTAAGGTTGAATTTTCTAAATTTAAACCTGACAAATCAGGATGGCGCATCGCAATATTCAAAGCTAAACCGTGCAAAGTGTGTACGGCAAAACCGCCTTGATATAAAGACAATTGCTGTAGTCTTTCCCGAATTTTAGCTTTAATATTAGCAGCAGCCGATCGCGTAAATGTCACGACAATTAACTGGCGGCGGTTGTGAAGCTGGTTGCGGGCGATCGCAATTGCCGACGCAGCAGCCATTCCCGTAGACTTCCCGGCCCCTGGAACGGCGGAAACGGCAAGGGGGCCGCCTGTCCAATCCGCCATGTCCTGCTGCCCCGCACGCAAGCTTTCGCGAATTTTAAGGCAAGCTTGTTCTCGCAAAACGACGGCAGAGTCTAACCCAGAGGAAATGTTGCCAGGGTGATCGATCTCGGTTGTCGATCGGCTAAAATCAGAATCAAATTCATCAGTCATTATTGCATCCGCGTTTATCTGCGTTCATCTGCGGTTAAAAATAAAAAAATCTGCAACCTCTACCGTTTCCATTTCGGTATCGGCTAAACTAACGCTATCTATTCGAGCTTAAATTAAAACCAGCATAAAATTCAATACCCAAGCCTTTTTTATAGGAATCATCCAAATGAAAACTCACCTCAAAACCAATTCCCCGCCACACAAGCCAAACCCAAACCCAGCTAACAGCAGCACAACTCGCTTTGCTATTGTGGCATTAGTAACTTTATCCTCCGCTATTGCTTTACCCAGTTGCGGATCTCAACCACCGAGCGCTGACAGCTTCGCTTCACGCAGCAGCAGCCGTGAAAACCAAGTGGCCGCATCGGCTCCACCACCCCCACCCGCACCCGAGTCAGCAGCCCAAAGGGCAAAAACTCCTGGTGCATCAAAAAAAGCAGCAGAAACTCCAGCAACCCGTCCCCAACTGATTAAAAAAGCCCAACTCAGTGTAGTTGTCCAATCTATTGACGCTAGCACTAAATCTGTTACCAACATTGTCGAAAAACAGCAAGGCGATATCTTGGGTTTCCAAAATCAAAAGCCGCCGGATTCCAGTGTCCGCCAAACGGCGTCTGTTGAGATTCGCGTGCCTCAAGAACGGTTAGAAACTACTTTACAGGCTTTGGCAAAACTGGGAAATGTAGAGAACCGTTCTCTGACGGCTGAGGATGTTACGGATCAATTAGTTGACAGCGAGGCTAGGCTGCGGAACCTTCGCAAATCCGAGGAAATGGTGTTAAAAATTATGGAGCGATCGGGTTCTGTCGGCGACGTGCTCAAAGCTGCTCAAGAGTTGAGCAATATTCGGGAGTCGATCGAACGCATTGACGCTCAGTTAAAAAGTTTGCGAAATCAAGTAGCCTATTCGACTATTAGCTTAACTCTAGAAGCAGCAGTATCGGCTCAACAAACTCCCGAACCTTCTCTAGGTTTGCGGGTACAGGAAACTTGGGGGAAAGCGACTCATTCTATGGGCGAATTGACTTTAGGTTTGTTTGCTTTGGGTATTTGGATGTTGGCTTACAGTCCTTATTTGCTGTTAATTGGGGCTGCGGTTTACGGCTTTAATCGATTTAAGAAACAGCCTTCTGTTCCGACAATTCAAGAACCGAAACCGCCTCAGTAGTCAGTAGTCATTAGTCAGTAGTCATTAGTTATTAGTCATTAGTCATTAGTCATTAGTCATTCCACCCACGTAAAATTTATGTATTGTGGAACGGCCGGAGAACCCGTTCTTAAAACCAACAACAACTGACAAGTAACAACTGACAAGTAACAACAGTCAACAGTCAACAGTCAACAGTCAACTGCCAACTGACTAATCATCAATTTGCCATCCATCTTTGGTATAGTCTTCATCCACAATCTTTTTCGGACGCATCACCAGAACAACTCGCCCCAAAAGAGGAATATCTGGGGATTGTTCAAACCAGTATAATTCTAAATTGCCAGCGTTATCTGCGAGGAAATAACTCTCAGCATCCCACTGTCTTTTGGCTCGATCGGCAATAATCAAAACTTCTTCAACTTTGCCTTGCAGCGGTACCGGCAATCGATCGCTCATTTCCAAAACAGCCACCGGATCTTCAGCGTTCAAAATTACCTGCCATCCGGGAATCGCCACCCAAGCTCCGGCTCCAGAAAATTTTACCATTCGGAACGGCTCGATTTCCTCCGGCAAAGGCACTGCCAGCAAATCTGTCGTAGAAAGCGGCAATTTGCCCACAACCGGGACAACGCGCGGCAATTGTTCTTCGGTATCCAGCCGGTAGACGGGCAAGCGGGGCGCTTCCTTTCTCGAAACTACGGTAAAATCAACGAGCAACTGCTCGATTTGCGCCCTAGCGGTTTGGCTGCTAGCTAATTTTAAACCGCGAGCAATTAAGCGCGATCGCTCTTGCAAATCGCTTTTCTGTCTTGCTAATTGCCAGCATTGGTAAGCCATAGCATCGCCAGGAGTGTCTGTGAACCCTTGGGGGAGACTCCCGAAGTGCGAAAACTCCTTGATCGCTTTAGCAACTTCGCGAGCATCGTCAACATCCAAGTTGTGGGTTAGCATCAAAGCCGCCGCCCCGGCCCGCTCTACTTGAGAGAGAATCCGAAACTCGTATAAGATATCACTACCTTTGCCCAAAAAGTGCGATCGAACTTCCTCTGAAGCCCCAGCATTTACCATGCTGGTGTAAACTTGGGCTGCGACGCTTACTTGATTTTGCTGAATTGGCTCAAAACCAGTTTCTTCAAAAATCCTTTGAGAGTTGTAGCCAGCTTTTAGCAGTGTAGTGCAGGCCTGTCCCCACTCTACCCAAGTGCCTTCTTTTCGGCGGAGCGATCGAATTAACTTTTCGGCATCCACAGCATTGGTGGAGGATGCAGATGCAGGAGGGGATGAATCTTGCGGTTTATCAGTCATAATTGAATCAAAAACTAGCGCTAAGTTATGTGTGATTGGATACCGGCAAGGCTCGTGTCGCGGCAGAGCGATAGATTAATAGTAAGTGAGTTATGAGACTATTGTTACAGAATAGTTGCTCGCCTAAATTTACAAAGGGGAGTTTATCGTATTGTTATGGATAATGCCATTTCAGAGCTTGATCAAATTAAACGCCAGCTCATGACCCTACACAGACCGAAAAAGCCCAAAATGCTGGTAGTAGACGACGAACCAGACAATCTGGATTTACTCTACCGCACTTTCCGACGAGATTTTAACGTGCTCAAAGCTGAGAGCGGAATTCGCGCCTTGGAAGTCCTCGGCATCGAAGGCGAGGTCGCCGTCATCATTTCCGACCAGCGGATGCCCGAAATGAAGGGAACGGAGTTTCTGAGCAAAACCGTGCCCCAGTTTCCGAATACTGTCAGAATTATCTTGACTGGTTTTACGGACATTGAAGACTTGGTGGATGCGATTAACTCAGGACAGGTTTACAAGTATATCACTAAGCCTTGGGACCCGAACGAATTGAAAATGGTGGTGCAAAAGGCTGCCGAGACTTATGAAATTCTTAAGCAGCGGACTGAGGAATTGGATCGCGCCCAAAATCAAATACAACTGTTAGCAACAATCATGCAAACGGCTGTGGATTATCCGAGTTTGGAAGCAAGTTTAGACCCAATTGCTACTGCTATAAGTGATAACTTTTTGGCGGACTATTGCATTTTGCAACTGGTGGAAGGAAATGTTTTAATGCCAATCCAAGGCAGTCACACCACAGGTTCAACTGTGGAAAATTGGCTGGCAGATGATCCTCTGGTTCGAGAAGCAATCGCCTCTCAAACTATTCAGGGTGCTGTGAATATTGCGAACGACACAGCCCTAGCGAGCCTCCCGCACTATCAGAAATCCGGCATTCAAGCTCACCTGACCATCCCGGTGATTCACAAAGGTCGATCGATAGCCCTGATTTCCATTCAGTGGAAGCAACCTTGTTCCCTGCGCCCCGACGAACTCACAACAGTTCACCTCGCCGCTCAAGAAGTTGCTTTGGTATTGACGAGTTTTCAGGGTCATTAGTCATCAGTCATGAGTCATCAGTCATTAGTCCTTAGTCATCAGTCGGCTCTAAGTCTTGAGTTTAAAATGATAGCCAACCAATGATTCTCGACAAAAGCTCACCGCTCGCTAACAAATAAAAAAGCCTTAATGACTGGCGACAGCATGACATGAATAGACGGATTAATTATTTTTTCCGGCTGACCAATTACAAATTATCAATCACCAATGACAAATGATCAATGACTAATAACGCCGAACAAATTAAAACTATATTTAATCGAATTGCACCAGTTTACAATCAATTGAACGACTGGTTAAGCTTTGGGCAACACCGGATTTGGAAGCAAATGGCGGTGAAATGGAGCAGTGCAGGCCCGGGAAATACTTGTTTAGACTTGTGCTGCGGTAGCGGGGATCTAGCTTTGCTGCTGGCAAAACAAGCAGGGCCTACCGGTTGCGTATTTGGAGTAGATTTTTCCGCCGAACAATTGGCCGTGGCGGCTTTGCGCGATCGACCTTTTCTTACCCCTGCCAGTCCCATTTCCTGGGTAGAAGCTGACGCCCTAGACTTGCCTTTTGCCGACAATTACTTCGACTGCGCCACAATGGGTTACGGCCTACGTAACGTGACAGACATCCCCCGCAGTCTTCAGGAATTGCACCGCGTGCTCAAACCCGGTGCCAAAGCAGCTATTCTCGACCTCCACCGCCCCAGCAATTCCCTAATGCGGAGCTTTCAGCAGTTTTATCTAGACACTCTCGTAGTGCCGATTGCTCAGCAATTTGGCATGACTCAAGAATATGCTTACATTAATCCTAGTTTAGAAAAATTCCCGATCGGCAAGCAGCAAGTCGCGATCGCCCGCGAAGCCGGATTTGCCACCGCCACCCACTACCCGATTGCCGGAGCTATGATGGGAGTATTGGTATTAGTCAGTTGACTGTTGTCAGTTGTCAGTTGACTGTTGTCAACAGTTAACAGTTAACAGTCAACAATTCCCAATTCCCAATTCCCAATTCCCAATTATTGATGAATCCGTCTGACATTTGGCTGTTGTTTGCCCCACCTGTAGTGGGAGGAATTATTGGCTATTTCACTAACGATATAGCTATCAAAATGCTGTTCCGCCCCTATCGAGCTATTTACATCAAAGGGCGGAAGTTGCCTTTCACTCCAGGCTTGATCCCACGCAACCAAGAGCGTTTAGCAAAGCGAATTTCCGACACAATTATGGGTTCGCTGCTGACGCCACAGGAACTGCAAAACTTAGCGCGCCGCCTCCTGCAAACCGAGCGGATGCAGGAGGTAATTCTCTGGCTGTTGCAGTTGGCGCTGGATCAGGTAAAAGCAGACGCAGAACAAAAAACAGCTAAAATTCTAGCTAACATTCTGCGAGATTTGCTGGGAGAATCTGTGCCGCGAATTCTCAAAGTTTTGGCGCGCCGGGAAGATTTTTTAGAAGCTCAGCTAAATCAAATTTTTGACCAAGTTTTGCTGGAAATTCAGCTAACGGAAGCTCAGGCGGCTCAGCTTGCTGAGTGGTTGTTGCAGGTAGTAATACCCCCGGAAGTGCTGCGGCAGGCTTTAATTGACTTTTTGACCGATCGCAATATTTCGATTATCGATGAAGGGTTTCGAGAAAAAACCAGCGGCACTTATTGGGTTGTCGCCAATTTGTTTGGTTTGCGGAACACTTTAACTCGGCTGCGGACTTTTTGTTTGGATGACAGAGAAGCAACAAATAAGCGGTTAGCAGAGTTAACAGTTTCTTTGGGAATTCGCGGGCGACTTCAGGAATGGCTGCAAAACTTGTCAATGCAAAACTTACCGGTTTCGACTGTGAGACAGTTGCGAAAAACTATGCGCGACAGTGTTCGTAGCTATGTCCAACAGCGGGGTACAGAGGTACTTGAGGGGCTGAGTAAATCTATTGACTGGGAAAATATTTCGCGGTTGATTCTCAATCGATTGCAAACTTCAGCGGTAATGAGCGCTTCCCTGGAAATTGTCAGCAAAGAACTAGCTTTGGTTTTAGATCGTTATTTAGAGCGGGATTTAGAAAATATTGTAGCTCAGGCTATCCCAATTTTGAATATCGACCAGGTGATTGTCGATCGAGTAAAAGGCACTTCTCCCGAAGAATTAGAGCTAGCAATTCAGGGAATTGTCAAAAGCGAGTTGCAGGGAATTGTAAATTTAGGAGGCATTTTGGGTGTTTTTGTCGGCTGTTTGCAGACTGTCATACTTTTGCTGCAGCGATGATTTATCTCCGCAGTTGTGAAATATTTGTTGTAGTATGATATCGATCGCAGAATTTGCACGCACAGTAGACTTGCATTGCATTCATACGCAAGCTCTCTTGAAATTATCTGCGTTTATCTGTGTTTATCTGCCTTTCATCTGCGGTTGCTCGATCGGTTATTTTTTGCCCAATCCTAATTTACTTATTTTCTAAATCTATGCCAGCCCCAAATTCGGACGATCGCACAAACATCCCAAAAAACCCGCGCAACCTCAGCCGCCAACAATACGAGCGTTTAACCGCAGAAATTGCCACTCCCTACCGGCCTCTGCGACAGTTTGTTTACGTAGCTTGTGGCGCTTCGGGCTTGATCGGCGGCGTGGTTTTCCTCGCTAAAATTGCCTCTGGCCGGGAAATTGGCTCTGCTTTGCCTAATTTTGCCCTCCAAGTCGGAGTGGTGGCCCTGATGGTGTTCCTGTTTCGCCTTGAGCAGCGCGCCGACGGCCGAGCCCCGAAGTCGAAGTAACAAAATTTTACATATCAATACAAAAAGATATCTGAGGCAAGGAAAAGTTAAAAATATCAAGAAATCATTACGAAACCCTGGGAAAGCGATCGATCCCTGTCATTATCAGAAAGAATTGGTTTAAAGCCGGAACCCAGATCGGGAGAAATTAAAATCAGACTATTCATTACTCCAATCCTCGGACTTCTTTTGTCAAGTGCTGTCAACTGTCAACTGTCAACTGTCAACTGAATGAAAAAGACCCTCAATATATAAAACAAATTTAAGCCCAGCGCCAGCCTTCACCGATAGAAGAGTTGGCGTTTGGCATTTTGCTAGGAGCGGAAGATTGGTAGATGTGTCACAGTCGAATTAGAAAAGACGTTGGGAGATTTTACTATGATCCAGTCATTTTTCCAAGGGCGGTGGACGTTATTTTTAGGAGCAGGCGCAGGAATTGTATTTTACAGCAGTGCTGCGGCGGCTGCCGAAAAGGTAGTGCTCAAATACAGTGCGATCCGAATGACTTTACCAGTCAGCGAATTAGAAATTTTTGCTGAAACTGGGAAAATGTCGCCCGCTTTAGAAATGCTGCTCGGAAACGCAAAAAAAGACCCGGAAGCGGTTCGCAGAAATCTGACGAGACCGGTAAAAGTCAGTCAAAGGTTTTTGGATCAGACGCTCAACAGTAGTGTTGGGAAAATAATTCTCGATGAAGTGGGTCAGGTAATTCGCACTCCTTCTGGGAATGCAAATCGAGAAGCTTTGCGCGAGGCATTGGTGCTGTCTGCAACTAATGATAACGAGATTACGCTGCTGGAAGCGGTGAAGAATTATCCGGCTCCAGAGGTTAATGTTGAGGGCGATCGTTTAGTTGAAGCTTACGGTAAACTTGTAGCTTTGTCAGAACAATTGGGCGGCGTTTCAGAAAGGCTGCAAGACATTTTGAACAAGATTCGCCTGCCTAGATTGTAGCGGATTTTGTTAACAGGGGTTGATTTGGGCGATCGATTGCACAATTTTTCTGAACCTGCATAAATTACAGCAGAGTCACATTTTATTGTTGCAAAATTTGCCTGATTTTAACACCAGTTAAAAAAATGCAACGGTATACAAGCTCCCAACCCGACGGGAATCAGTCAGTCCCAAATCTCACATCAAAAAATAGTGAATCTCACATGGTATGAATTTACCCTCAAATCTATCCAGGGATAGATGTTCGACAGTTGATAAAAAGTTTACGGGGAGTAACCATATTTTTTTTTAGGAAAGTTTTTTGAGCAAAAAATGCGGGAAAGAGCTTCTGTAGCCGCGATAAACAGAAATACGATCGGCTCGACATTGCAGATTATGTATTTTAAGATAGAGAAACGTTGTCAGAGTCAGGCACTTGCAGAAAAACGACCAGTCATTAGTAAGCTCGTGCTATAACAGATAACATTACGCAACGCATTCCCCAAAACTTTTGACTAAAAAAAGTTAAAAACGGAAAGGGTGAGGGACTGGATTAATTAACAGCACCTCACATCCAAATAAAATCGTACTTGTCAGGGTAGTACACTTTCACTCGCTCGGATCTATTTACTAGCTAATACTAGCAACATGAACAACAATCCTATTCGTTCAAAAGACCGTTTCTTGGTTTTCGGCGCTCCGGCGATCGAAGATGCTGAAATTCAAGAAGTGGTGGCAACCATGAAAACAGGTTGGTTGGGTACGGGCCCGAAAGTCAGGCTTTTTCAAGACGAATTCAATGCTTACAAGGGTTCCCAGTACGCGGTTGCGGTTAATTCCTGTACGGCGGGACTGCACTTGAGCGTCCTCGCTGCTGGCTTGAAACCAGGGGATGAAGTCATTACTACTCCAATGACTTTTTGCGCTACAGTTAATGCGATTATTCACGCCGGAGCAACACCGATACTGGCGGATGTAGACCCGGTGACAATGAATATTGACCCGGCTCAAGTCGAAGCTAAAATAACTCCCAGAACTAAAGCAATTTTGCCGGTTCACTTCGCCGGTCGTCCCTGCGATATGGATGCGCTTTGTTCCATTGCTAGCCATCACAATTTGAAGTTGATTGAAGACTGCGCTCACGCGATCGAAACAGAGTACAAGGGGCGGAAAGCAGGCACCTTTGGCGACTTCGGATGTTTCAGCTTTTATGTCACCAAAAACATCACGACGGGCGAAGGAGGAATGATTCTCGTCAAGCGTCAAGAAGATACCGACAGGCTCAACATTTTAGCCCTGCACGGTATGAGCAAAGATGCTTGGAAGCGCTTCAGCGACTCGGGTTACAAGCACTACGAAGTGGTGGAAGTCGGCTTTAAATACAATATGATGGATCTGCAAGCTGCGATCGGCATTCATCAAATGAAACGAGTCACCCCTTATTGGCAGCGGCGGGAGCAGATTTGGCAGCGCTACAACGAAGCATTTGCGGATCTGTCGATTACTTTGCCCGCGAACCCCGAACCGGATACAATTCATGCTTATCACCTGTACACGATTCTGGTAGATGAAGCCAAAGCAGGAATCAGCCGCGACGAGTTTCTCAACGCTATCAATGCTGAAAATATCGGTGTCGGCGTACATTACATGAGTATGCCGGAACATCCTATCTATCAACAAATGTTTGGATGGCAGACCGAAGACTATCCTAATGCTGCGTACATCGGGCGGCATACAGTTAGCTTGCCGATTTCAGCAAAATTAACAGATGCAGATGTTGAAGATGTAATTGCTGGTGTTAAAAAATGTTTGGCTTTGGGCAAAACTCAGAATTATATTCTGGCAACAGCAGGCTAAATTCCTGAAATAGGATGATTGCTTCGACCCTTCAGAGTTAATCATCCTACTCCTGATTCTTGACTCCTAATCTAAAATCAGGTTGCATCGAAATGATTAGCTTTCTTGGTAATTGGTAATTGGTATCTAAACCTACCTAATACCATTTTTTTAAAGTTATGCAAGACTTATGTAAAAACTCAAAGACATAATTATCAATGTCTGGCGGTATTTTATCTCTATCACATCTTTAAAAAAATGGTATAAAACAACCGAATACCCATATCCCCCCAGCACTTAAAAAAGTCGGGGATAAGACAGCGGGCTCTCCTGGACTTTTGGTAAAAAATGGGGGTTACTGATACCTTTGTCCCAAAAAATGATAGGAAAGTCTTATAGGACAATGACTTTAATATTAATAAGGCTGATTTATCACCTTGAAATCAGGAGAGTAAAACAGCGATATCGCTTTTTACGTTTAATTAGGTTGACCTACTTAATTATCCTGACGCCGTTGAGTAATTTTGAAGATTCATGTTATAGCCCAATACAGTTCAGATCTGAACAATCTACCTTCTAAAAGATGCCTGTATCTCCCGTAAATTCGTGAGATTAAATTCGTCTTAGAGCGTTAACCCAACCGTATTGTGTTATAGCCTTTCTCAACAACATGAGGTACGCCGAAACCCTGTGTTGTCAAGCTTTTCTGATCTAATTACATACCTCCGGAAACCCAAAAACCGCTATATGTTAAAATTGATTGCCTTATTCCCTATACATTCCACTAACCGAGGAATCAGCGACGTATTTTTTTCAGTGTGCAAAGAATGGCAAGGCCCAGAGCTGAAGGCTCGCATGGTTGTCCCGAGTTGCGATCGCTCGTGTCGCGGTCCCAATGTAGTTGAAGCAATTCCGTCATTTCTGACAAGACTATATTACTTCAGCCCTAGTCTTCCCAAAATCACGGCAGAGAAGCGTTTTCTCAAAGATATCAAAGATTTTGATGTAGCCTACTTGTGGCCCGGTATCTCAGTTGATGCTGTAAAGAGCGTTAACAAGCACAGCAAGCCGATTTTTATGGAGGGAGTTAATAGTTGTGAAAGCCAAGCTAAGAGAATCCTTGACGATGCTTACTCTCGCTTGGGATTGGAACCTCAACACGGCATTACCCCAGAAAGTATTCAGGATGAAAAGGAAAAACTCAAGGTAATTGATTTTCTGTTTTGTCCTAGTCCGGTAGTAGCAAAATCGTTTCAAGAAGCCGGAGTTCCTGAAGAGAAACTGCTTTTAACGACTGAAGGTTGGTCGCCTAAGCGTTTCCCCAATTATCAATCCCACAAACCGCCCTCAGAGGAAGTTAACGTCCTTTTCCTGGGTTGGGCCTGCGTCCGCAAAGGAGTTCATTTGCTTTTGAAGGCTTGGGAGCTAGCTGGGATTAAGGGAACGCTGACAATTTTTGGCTCGATGGAGCCTGCGATCGCTCAAACTTGCAGTCATTGGCTGAAACGTCCTGATGTAGTTCAATTTAATCATGCTTTCGACTACAGTTCTGCCTATCGCGAAGCTGACTTTTTTGCCTTTCCCAGTCTTGAGGAAGGTAGCCCACTCGTCATCTATGAGGCAATGGGTCATGGTTTGCCCATTCTTGCTTCGCCGATGGGAGGAGGCGGTATTGTGCGTGATGGCATTGACGGCATAATTCTTCCTCCCTACGATACTGACGCCTGGGTGGAAGGACTTCGCCAACTATCTAATTCTCCTGATTTGCGGGCTAAAATGGGAGCCGCCGCCCGCCAGCGAGCTTTGGAGTTGACTTGGCCACAAGTTGCTGCTAGGCGCGGAGAGCAGATTCTGCAGAAATTGAACACAAAATGAAAACTAAATAAGACTTACGGTGCAAAAGGTTTGTAATCAGGTTGATGTGGACGGTTTGATTTACTGCCACTCTAGCACTGTTAATTTTATTTTTGTTCAGCATTCTTATCAAGAATTTCGGCACAGCCAAGTCAATAGATAGCGGCTGCAGTCGCTTTGTCTGGGGGGTTTCAGGCTAATTTTCTCTTGAATTGTCTGAGAGTGTGTTGCCAGTAGGCTGCCGAAATTAATCCACACTCCGTAAGCAGAAATACTGCCCCCTGCAATTTGATGCCCGAAGTTACGATCGACACTCACTCTCGACACTCACCTGTCGGCACTCACATAGCATATTGGAGGGGATGCCAGCAGAATTGGTCTGTAAAATTCACAAACCGTGACAATATTTGGTTTTAGGGCACTCAGTAAGCCAAGGTTTCTAAAGTTTCCCGCAGATAGGAACGAACCTGCTGATCGATGGTGGCATTTTGCTGCTGACGCTCAAAATTGAGTTCTAGTTGCCAGCGTTGAAATCCTGAACTTGCGCCGATCGCGGATTTGAGACTGCCCCAGATTTCAGAATCTTCGCACAGCTCTATCGGATCTGCGGCTTGAGGTTCTTGTGCGATCGGTAGATAATTCGCCATATTGTTATACCTCTGTTTTAATCCCCTGTAAGGATTGAAAGCTGACCTTGACACTCTCTATTATAGATTCTTCTCTCCAGATAGCCAATATAAAATATCCACAACCTGCAATTAAAAATTAAATATTAAGACTATTAATAATCTCTATCCGAAGAGGGGCCTTACCTATTTTTTTTCACAGCATACATCTGTACAAATTAAAGTAGCTTAAACTACAATTGTCCCCCTCTTAATTTTTTATTTCACTTTTTTTCGCTCGACTGTTCGGGTAGAGATGTAACGCCGTTGGTGTCAGCAGGTTTTGGGTTGACAATACTGCCGACTGACGAATTCCCTATGCCGGATGCTGGCCCAATTGACTCTACGGGTGCAGCCACAGCGGCAGTTGTCTCGGCTGCCAAAGCCGGCAAAAGTCGATCGACTTGCCAAGGCGCGATCGTAAAATCCTGCCGAATTTTTTCTAAAACATGAGGCTTTGTCGCTGCAAATTCTGATTCCGGCGTCAGCAAAACCGCCATGACACTAGCAGACACCTGCAAAAACAAATTGCTAGCTAAAAAACCAGAAGCTGCCAACAACAATCCAGCCCACCGCCAGGAAGGAGGAAAGGGAGCCACCGAAGCTGCCAGAGGAGCCAATCGGTAGAGTTGCCACAAAATTACTGCCAGCAAAACAGCCACAAAAAGAGCGATTCCTTGATTTAACTTAGTTTTAAACCGAGTCATAATCTGCTGCTGCACAGAAGTTAAATTCTGCGGTTTTACCGCCACAACTAAAATACTAAAAATGTAAAAAGGGCGGAACCACTGCATCCACAGCACAGGAACAATACCTGCTACAGCCACTAAAAACACTTCTAACCACACAGGAATCGCGGGAGAACCCACTGCGAGTCCCAGCAAACACAGTCCCAGGAATATCGGCAGTGCAGCCGCCCCAGAAAGGTGAATCCACAAGAAAGGCTCTGACCAAAAAGAACGCACTTTAATTAATTATTAGTTATGAATTAGGAGTTTTGAATCTTGGATTTTGAGATTTTGGGATGCACTCTTGACTCTGAAATCCGATGCGAGGAGTAAATATTTAGCTATCAAACCGAGGACTTACAAGCAGAAATCTGGTTTATTTCGGTAATTCTTATTGGAGTGAGCAAATTTTCAATTTTAAGCAAGGATAAAGACGATTAGGAAGTTCTTAATTCCTTCTTCCTTTTTCCGACTTCCCTTTTCCTTCGGTCAACCCAACGACTGCGCTCGGGGGCAAGCTGTCAACTCTTCCTTATTCTTTCTGTCAACTGTCAACTGTCAACTGTCAACCCTTCGACAAGCTCAGGGCAAGCTGTCAACTGTCAACTGTCAACTGTCAACTCTTCGACTTCGCTCAGGGCAAGCTGTCAACTGTCAACTGAGTTTTGGAGTATTGAGTTGAAGAGAATAGTTTCGAGCGATCGGCAATTTGGTTGCTGCGATCGCTCAAAAATTCTCTTCCCACTCAACACTCACAACTCAAAACTATTGAGAGAGAGTCCGGCGTTTAGTAACCATCCGGTAGGCTTCAATAATATCGCCATCCGCCCAGTCGCTAAACCCGCTCAAGGAAATGCCGCATTCAAAGCCAGCATTGACTTCCTTGGCATCTTCCTTCATCCGTTTGAGGGAGTCGAGGACACCTTCGTAAACGACATTGTTGCCCCGGCGCACCCGCACCTTACAGTTACGGATGACTTTGCCAGAGAGTACCATACATCCAGCCACAGCCCCGCGACCGATCGCAAAGACAGCGCGGACTTCGACTTGACCCAAAGGTTCTTCCACCAATTCGGGTTCCAGCAGGCCTTCCATCGCCCCTTGAATATCATCCAAGAGGTTGTAGATGATGCTGTATTCCCGCACGTCTACGCCCGCTTGGTCAGCCGCGAGGCGAGCGCCGGTGGCGAGAGTAGTATTGAACCCGACAATCACAGCATTACTGGCGGCTGCGAGGTCAATGTCGGTTTCTGTGACTTCCCCAGGAGCAGATAGCAGCAGTCGGAGTTGAACTTCTTTTTGAGGAAGTTGAGTCAGAGCACCGACAATTGCTTCGAGGGAGCCTTGGACATCTGCCTTCAAGATTAAGTTGAGTTCCTTAAGAACACCTTCCTTAGCTTGTTGAGAGAAGCCACTGAGGCTGATCCTACCACCTTGCAATATACGTGAATCTCGTTGGGATGTAGCTCTGGCATCGGCGATCGCCGCAGCTTCTTTTTCGTTCGCGAAGACATCGAATTCGTCTCCTGCACGAGGAACTTCTCGCAGCCCCAGCACTTCCACCGCAAAGGATGGAGTTGCTTGTTTTACGTGTTCGCCGCGATCGTCGATCATAGCCCGCACCTTACCCAAAGCCGAGCCTGCGACCACAATATCGCCCACCCGCAGAGTACCGTTCTGCACCAGCAAAGTTGCCACAGGCCCCCTTGCCTTATCGAGGTGAGCTTCAATCACCGTACCCTTAGCCGCGCGGTTCGGGTTAGCGTTGAGGTCTTCCATTTCCGCGACGGTCAAGATCATTTCCAACAGCATATCGAGATTTTCGCCTCGGATCGCGCTGACAGGAACCATCGTAATATCACCGCCCCAGTCATCGGCAACCAAGCCGTACTCTGTCAACTCTTGTTTGACTCGTTCCGGCTGAGCGCCTTCCTTATCAATTTTATTGATCGCCACAACAATTGGCACTTTAGCCGCTTTCGCGTGACTGATAGCTTCAATCGTTTGTGGACGCACACCGTCATCGGCCGCTACCACCAAGATCGCGATATCTGTCACCCGCGTTCCACGAGCCCGCATTGCCGTAAAGGCTTCGTGACCGGGCGTATCCAAAAATACAACCTGCTGGCTCTTGCCTTCGTGTACCACATCCACGTGATAAGCACCGATGTGCTGGGTAATACCCCCAGCTTCTCCTTGAGCAACCTTGGTTTTGCGGATCGAGTCGAGCAAGGTAGTTTTACCGTGATCGACGTGACCCATAATCGTTACTACTGGTGGACGGCGTTGGAGGTATTCCATATCTGTTGCGTCCAGCATCTCGATCACTTTGAGGGCTGGGGCTACTTTTTCAGGGGTTTCTACCTCTATGCCCATTTCTTCAGCTACGATTCTCACCGCTGCAATATCCAGGGTTTCGGTAATGTTGACCGCAATCCCTTTAGAGAACAGCCGCTTGATAATTTCCGTTTCGGGAACAGCCAAAGTACCTGCGAGTTCCTGAACGGTCATCGGCCTGCTAAGCATCAGTGTTTCAGGACGTTCTACCTTAGCTTCGACTGTTTTGCCACGGCTACCGCGTCCGCCTGAAGAACCAGACGAGCTTTTATCGTGAGAAGGGCCCGGTCTCTTATTTTTGCCACTACTTCCGGGTGCGCCCGGAGTTGGTGTTGATTTTGGTGCTGCTTGTGTCTTCGCCTTAGCCGGGCGGGCTAGGGACAGACTGACCGTGACTGGTGCTGGCATATCCAAGCCATTTTCTAAGTCATCGTCATCCTCATCTATGGGTTTGAGGCGACGTTGTTTGAGTTTGGCAGCCTTTGCAGCCTTGGCAGCATCTGAGTTTTCGTCGTCGTCTTCTTCCCAAATGGCCGAAGTCTTTTTGGCAGGACGAGGGAGGGAGGGCCTTTCGAGGAGAAGAATCCCGGAGTCCGGCGTATTATCTTCTTCATTGTCATCAGTGTCATCCCCTGCGGCTCCCGTGTCGCCACCACGGCTACGCAGCCCGGTAGCTGACGTTGCGGGGGCTAGACTCCGGCGCGGCCCACCACCTGGCTGGGGTCGATCGGCAAGTTGAGTTTTGACTGGGCCACCAGCGCCTTCCCGGCGCGGTCTTTGCGCGTCGCGAGATTCGGTACCTCCCGGTGCAGGTCTGCTGGGGCGGCTCGGTTTAGCCGGCGCTTCCAGAGTTTCTGACTGTTGTGATTGCTCTTGCTCGGTTTTTGCCAGTTTTAGTACCGGCTTGTTTCCCAGATTTTGTGGGCTGCGGCTAGCCGACTCCGACGCCCCTCTGACTGGCGGCGACGTGAGTTTTGCCCCGGGCGGCGCTGCCGGAGCGACTGGCGGTTGCTGGGTGCGTTCTGGAGCCTTTTCCGACGGCGGTTGAGGTGCCGCAGGTGCCTGAGCCTGGGCGGTGGTTTCCGGGGCGATCGCACCTACAGTTTCCGACACTATTTCTGACGGAGCCGCCGAGACAGATACATTTGGCTTCGACAGTACAGGTCGATTGATATTCGGTTTAGCTGGAGGCTGGAGTTGTTGAGCTGCGGGCGACTTGGGAGGAGTTGCCACGGTTGCCGCCGGCTGGTTTTTGTTCTCCTCGTTGCCTGCAGGCTGGGAGGAAGCACCAGCCGGCCGTACTTTTGGACTGCGTATTTCTAAAATTTGCTGCTTTTTTTGTTGGTCGTTAGGGTGAGGGCCAGATTCTCTAGATGGCGCTGCTGCTCTTTCGGGTGGAGCTGGCTTGCCGGGGGAAGAGTGGCTACTGGCTACGTATTTTTCCGCCGTTTTGCGAATGCGCTCTGCTTCGGATTCTGTAATTGTGCTGCTGTGGCTCTTGACTGAAATATTGAGCCGCTCGCATACTGCCAAGATGTCTTTATTATCCAAATTTAGTTCCCGTGATAATTCGTAAATTCTTACTTTGCCGTTGTTCATCCACTCTGCCCTCTTTTGTGCCAACCAGTTTTTACATTGTGATTTTTTGTTCTAATGACGACATCATTCGCTGTGATTGATTCAGTGTCAGGAATCGGGGTTTTGGTACTCACTCAGCAATTTTATCTAAAAGATGCAACTCGCTGAAGTCTGCGGTTGAAGAATTCTCAAGTCTGTTTGGGAACTTGGAACTCCGAAGTCTGAGTTTTGGCAAAACCCACTCTCTCAAGCTTCAAAGTTTGCCTTTCCACCTTGAGGATACCTCTGCTAGTAACCTACCCTTATCTAATCTGACACAAATCTTTCCAGACTGGTGGGCAGATCGGATTGGGGTTTTATAGCTGGCGCTACCGGTAATTACTGGTAGGGCTGCCAAGAGGGTTTATACAGTCGATGCCGAACTATTGTCGGTTTTTCGTCCGGCCTTGCCAGAGTAAGATGTACAGTCAGATGTGGCTAAACGCTGCCAAAGTGTTTGGTACAGTTCGTCAGACACAGGCGCTTTGAGCGATCGCCCAAGTCGATTTTTTTTCTGAGCTGCTTTGAGGCATTCGGCTTTCCGACAAAGGTAAGCAGAACGGCCCATGCCACGATCTAATTGTACCTGATGAGAAGGATAGAGCCTGACTACTCGCCAAAAAGCTTCCTTAGAAGCTATTTTTCGACAACTTGCACAGCACCGGTAGTTCGGTTTCATCAGAAAATGGGGTAGAAACCCCGTCCTTTTAGGACGGCTTTATATTACAATATAATTGGTCACAGACCCACCCGAGACGATGGATCAAACAGCCTATACGAGCGAAGTTCAGCCTTGTGCTGGCGGCGAAGCAAAATCGGTAGACCGGGAAAAGAGGATAGGGCAATGGTAAACATCCCTAGAATCAAAACTACGAAGAATTCCGTTTGGTATTCGACACGTAAAAACCGCAGGGCTTGCGGGGTTAGTGCGCGAGAGCGAACATAAGACCAAATCTCTTTTAGGGTGGAGGTAGTTGCGAAGAAGCAGAAATTCAAATCGTGAGGTTTGGGAATCCCCGTACCTGATAGTCGGGGTGAATGTCAACGGAGTGAGAGGGGGAGTAGGGTCCGAGGGGAGTAGGGGACAAGTCCTCCTTGTCTCCCTTCGAGAGAAAATATTGTGAATGTCACAGTTTTTATACTGCTGCTTCGGTTTCCTCCGTGGCGACTGCCTCCTCTTCCTCAAATTCTGCGGTTTCCTCGTCGCTGTCGTAGTCCGATCCTTCGTCTGCGTCGTAGTCGCCTGCTAGTTCTTCGAGCCTAGTTTCTTCTGCTGCCAATTTGGTGTCTTCGGCGGCGCGATCGTACTTAGCAATATCTTTGATATCGATTTTCCAACCAGTCAGGCGGGCTGCGAGGCGGACGTTCTGACCTTCTTTACCAATGGCAAGACTCAGTTGGTCTTCAGCGACCAAAATGTGAGCGCGCCTGCCTTCTGGGGCAACCAAACGCACTTCATCTACTCTAGCAGGACTCAAAGCATTAGCGATATAAGTTGCGGGATCTGGAGACCAGCGGATCACATCTATTTTTTCGCCGCGCAATTCGTTGACTACTACCTGAATTCGCGATCCCCGCGCTCCGATGCAGGCTCCTACGGGGTCTACGTCGCGATCGAGAGTATCAACTGCTATTTTAGTCCGGGGGCCGACGTGCCGCGAGGGAGGATTTGCCTCTCTGGCTACCGCAACAATTCTGACTACTCCGTCTTCTATTTCTGGCACTTCGTTAGCAAACAGGTAAACCACCAAACCTGCGTCAGCTCTAGAAACAAGTAACTGCGGCCCTCTCGTGGAGCCTTCGCCTACTTTTTTGAGATAAACCTTGAATGTAGCATTTGCCCGGTAATTATCGTTGGGCAACTGTTCGCGCTTCGGGAGTTCGGCATCTACTTCCGGCTGACCAAAGCTGCTGGTGACTGCCAAAATTACCGACTGCCTCTCAAACCTGAGAACTCTGGCTTGAAGAACAGTTTCTTCTAAATCTTTAAACTCTTCTTGAATCATTTTGCGCTGTTGGTCGCGCAATTTTTGAGCGAGAACTTGTTTGGTCTGGATGGCAGCCATGCGACCAAATTCTTTTTGATTTGGTGTTACGTCTACGAGCACGATGCTCCCAGGCTGAGCTTCCGTGGCTACTTCTTGCACTTCCGAAAGTGATATTTCGTGATCGGGGTTGGTGACTTCTTCGACAATAGTTTTGTTCGCTAAAACGCGGAAACCTTCTTGTTCTGCGTCCAGTTCTACATCAAAGTTGTCGAAGTATTCTTCGCTGAAGTGATCTAGTTTTTGGGTGCGGCGGTAGCGCTCGTATCCTTTGAGCAGGGCTTCTCGCAAGGCGGCTTGGACGGCGTGTTTGGGTAAATTTCGCTCTTTGCTAATACCTTCGACCATTTCTTTGAGTCCTGGGAGGGGAACCATTGACATATAAAACACTCCTTTTTTTGTTTTGACAATACGTAACTGGTAATCGGTAATCAGTAATTGGTGATTTTCGAGAAAAAGTGATGACTGATGATTGATCAGTTGCTGGATAGGCTTAGGAAATCTGGGTGCTGTAACAATTTATTTATTGTGCCAATTCAACCCCGCTGCTAAAGATATGATTCTTAAAAATTAACTCGCAGCGAAGCATTTTCAGCTTGCTGCGAGGCAATCTCAACACTCAAATCGGGCGGGCACGCACCATCCACTGCCCCTACAACTCAAAACTCAAAACTCAAAATTGACCTTTACTACTCCTTTCCTTCGTCTAGTTCAACTTTGACAATCTGAGGGCGGGGAATTTTAACCTGTCGCCCTTTTTGATTGAGATAAACAGTTGTTTCGTCCCGGCCCACAAGTAGTCCTTTCCACTCTTTGACTCGCGAGTCCGGTTCGGTGGTTTTGACTGTGATGGGGAAACCTTTAAAAGTAATGAATTCTCGATCGCTGCTGAGCAAGCGGGATATGCCGGGACTGGAAATCTCTAGCACGTAGGCGTCGGGTATGATTTCGGCTGCCTCTAACTCAGCATCGAGGGCTGTGCTCATGCGCTCGCAGTCTGCTAAACCCGTGTCTTGTTGGAGGTTGCGGATGTCTACCCGCAAGACGGGGGGATTTTGGTTGGTGTGAAACACTGCTCCCACTACTTCCAATCCCAGTGTTTCCGCAACGGGGGTAGCTAAGTCAATGATTTGTGGGATTAGGGGATGAGTCATATCGAATATTTAAGTTAACACTCCTGAACTCGGACACGGGCAAGCAAAAATCAGGTGTTGAGATTGCTTTGCTTTGAGGTGGTTTTATTGGGTTGCTGCGACTTTCGTCTTCAACTTTGGGACTTAGCCAGCATCCCTGCTGGGAATCTCAAGCGGGGGAATTATCCCTACTGGATCAGTCTTCAACTGGCAAGTCTGACGCCCAGATCTCTTTTCCTGCGACTAATGCAACAAAAAAAGTGGGCTTGACCCACTCCTAGGTAAAACAATTTCTTCCAAGAAGTTTGAGACCTGCTTCCGATCGAAGTGTGCCTCATTTTTCATTTTAGCTCGATCGCCCGCCCGGTGACAAACCGATCGCCATCGGCGGACTGTCCGAGGGTAGAGGGGGAGAGCTGACAGGGGGGATGAGGACGACTTCATAACCGTTTTGGAGTGGGGTGGGGCGAGGGCAAATTCCTGGTTGATACCGAAGCGGGTGCGATGCCCATAGAACCGTTGGCGGCACTCAGGCGGTCTAGGACTTGCGATACGGAGGTTTCTTTGGGAAATTCTAATTTCAGTTCAGACAAGCCCTCTGCTTCTTGATAGGGGGTGAAGAGCTTGACAGTGATGGTGATTGGTAGATTCGACATGGGCGATCGCATGATTAACCGTATATTGACAAAACAGCCAAACTAAGATTAACCCTAAAAAATTTCCTTTACTAATGCTGAATTGGAAGCTCAATTACAAACTCTACCCCCCATTCGGGCGAGGAAATGCAAGTCAGCTTACCACCATGTTTTCGTTCTACGATCTCGCGGCTAATAGACAAACCTAAACCTGTCCCTTTACCTACTGATTTAGTAGTAAACATCGGCGTGAATAAATGCTGCATTACTTCCTGAGTTATGCCAACCCCATTATCAGCAATCCGAATCACCACTTTGTCCCCATGAAGCATTTCAGTGCAGATCCGAATCTGTGGAGTGTCATTGCTCTGTTTCTTGTCCCCGCACAGCGGACAACTAATCGTAGACTCTTCTAAAGCATCAATTCCATTCGCCAATATATTCATAAACACCTGATTGAGTTGCCCCGGATAACACTCTACTAGCGGCAATTCCCCATACTCTTTAATCACTGCAATTCCTGGGAAACTTCCTTTAGATTTCAGCCGATGCCCTAAAATTAATAACGTACTATCTAGCCCATCGTGAATATTCACTGGCGTTAGTGCCGATGTATCCAAGCGAGAAAAATTACGCAGTGACATAGAAAGATTGTAAAGTCGCTCTGTTCCTACCGCCATTGAATCAAGAATTTTGGGCAAATCTTCAACAATAAAATCTAACTCAATCTCCTCGGACTTATCCTCAAATTCTGATGTCGAAGTAACGTTGTGCTGGCACACCCGAGTCATCTCGATCAAATCGGCAATATATTCCTTGGCAATAGGGATATTATTGGAGATAAAACTAACTGGGTTGTTAATTTCGTGAGCTACCCCAGCTACAAGTTGACCAAGGCAAGCCATCTTTTCACTTTGAACGATTTGCACTTGAGCTTTTTTAAGATTATCCAAAGCTTGAGAAAGTTCAGCCGTTCGTTTTTCCACCCGTTTTTCTAAATCCTGCGCGAGGTGATGTAACGCTGCTTCTGCTGCGAGCCTGTCTTCAATTTCCCGTTTGAGAAGCAGATTTTGGTCGGCGAGAGTTTTAGTCAAAGAACGCAGCTTTAAATGGAGGTTGACGCGAGCTAACACCTCCTTTTGTTCAAAGGGCTTAGTAATGTAATCCACCGCCCCTAGATTAAAGCCTTTGACTTTATCTCCTATGTCAGACAGAGCCGTCATAAAAATTACCGAAATTTCGTTCGTCAACGGACTTTCTTTCAGGCGATGGCAGGTTTCAAACCCGTCAATTCCTGGCATCATTACATCTAACAGAATCAAATCAGGGTGACTATATTCAGCCTGTTCGATGGCAGTTGCGCCATCAGTTGCTACCAATATCTCCCATCCAAAACCCGCTAAAGCTTCAGAAAGCACGTCCAGATTGCTAGGATTATCATCAACGATTAAGATGCTACTTGTTTCCATATTTGCTGCCTTCATTCTTTTTCTATTCTGTGGGATGTAATAAACTCTTTGATTTTTTTGACCTGATAGCCTTGGGCTAACTGGCGCAGCTCAACAGCAAAGGACACAAATTTCTGATCCAATTTCTCTAGGTGCTCACTGCGCTTCACAATTCCTTTCACGTTGCCTCTCATCGCCAGTTCAAGTAGGAGTTCAATTTCTCCGGGAGGGGGCGCTACTACAGAGGTCGATTTAGAAAGTGATTGAGGATCTGAGGAAAAAGGAATAGTGCTGATTTTTTCATTCTTTCGTTCCTCATATATCCATTCAAGTTTTAAATACTTTTGCAATATCTCAAATAGCTCTTCTGCCTGCACTGGCTTACCGAGAAAATCGTTGGCTCCCCCCTCCAAGCTTTTATGTTGATCCGTAGCAAATACACTGGCAGATGAAGCAAGGATTGCCACGTCTTTATAGTGTGACAAATTTCGGATGCGGCGCATCATCTCAAAGCCATCTAACACTGGCATCACCAAGTCAGTGATAATCAAATCGAACTGAAACTCTTCTACTTTTTCTAAACCTTCTTTACCGTTTTTAGCTTCGGTTACTTCAAAGCCGAGGGGTTCCAGGAGATTGACAATGACCGAGAGGTTTTCCCATTTGTCATCCACAACCAAAACTTTCTGCTTTCTACCTTGGTAGCCAACCAGCTTTCTTTGCTTGGCAATCGCGGCTGTATTTGCCCAGTCTGCCGCTTCCCGTAAATCCAAATCTACCCAAAAAACACTGCCGACTCCTGACTGACTTTTTACTTGGATTGTACTACCCATGATTTCGACAATTTTCTGGCTAATTGTTAAACCGAGTCCGGTTCCTTCCGCCTGACGCTTGCTCTCTCCTACCTGTTCAAAAGGCAAAAATATTTTTTTTAATTGTTCGGGTGTCATACCAACGCCAGTATCTTCAATTTGAAACCGAATTTTGTGAATTAGTGAGGCTGGCTTTTGGTCATGGCTTTGTACCTTTTCACCTGTCCCGTTTTCCAGATGTTCTATCTTAAAAGTCACCCCTCCGCCGTCGGTAAACTTAATTGCATTGCTCAGTAAGTTAATTAGTACCTGTCGCAAGCGTTTCTCGTCAGCGTAGATGCCAGCCGGAATTTCAGAACTGGGTTGATAAACAAAAGCCATTCCTTTTTGTTCGGCTCGGATGCGGCAGATTTCCGCGACTCCCTGCAAAAAGGAAGGAAAATGGAAATCTTTCGCGTACAGTTCCAATTTCTGAGCTTCAATTTTAGCGAGGTCTAAGATGTCATTAATCAGGGTTAACAGGTGGGAACCACACTGGTGAATAATACTGATGCCTTGGATATCTTTCGGAGCCATAGTTGTTGAGCGTTCTAGGATTTGAGCGTATCCTAAAATTCCATTGAGTGGCGTTCTCAATTCGTGACTCATATTCGCTAAAAATTCACTTTTAGCTTGGTTGGCACTATCAGCGATTTGTTTGGCTTCGGTGAGTTCAGCGGTGCGTTCTTGTACTCGGATTTCTAGCTCGGAATTGGTCTTTGCTAGCGCATCAAAGGATTCGCGCAACTGTTGTGCCATAAGGTTGAAAGACTGACCCAGAATTTCTAGTTCTTCTACGCCTTTTACCTGCACATTTTTCTCTAAGTCGCCACTGGCGATCGCTCTAGAAGCTGCGCTCAAACGGAGAATCGGGCTGGTAATCCAGCGTGCGGTTAGGATTCCCAAAATGGTGGCCAGTGTTAAGGCTCCCAAACACAATAAAATGGTAGTCTGGGTATTGGCGTTAATTTGATCCATGAAATCGCTTTCTGGAACTACGACGACGATCAGCCAGTCCAACCCTCGGCTATCCTGAAAGGGCATAACTTGGAGGAATTCCCGCTGGCCGGCGATCGTAAAATCCAATTGCTGAGAGCTATTAATTTTAGTGAGGTCGCCAAACTGTTCTTTTAAATGCGCTGTTGTCAGCCGGATTAAATCATCTGTGCTGTCTAAAGCATTCAGGCGATCGAGTTTGCCATTGTTGGTGATAAATGCTTCTTTGAGAGTTGAACTGCCTACTAGGAGTCCAGAACGTTCCATAATGAATGTCTGTCCCGATCGACCGATTTTTATGCTTTGCAGAAAGTCGCTGAGGAAAGAGATCAAAAAATTAGCAACGAATACTCCGCGCAGTTCGCCACTTTCGTCATAAACTGGATGTCCGGCAGGGAGAGAGAGCGTTTTCTGACCTGTAAGCGGAAAAATTTCGCTCCATGTGGGCCGGCCTAAGCGTACACTGTCTTTATACCATGAACGGCGGAGTATATTGTAGTTGCGGGAGACTTTTAAAAGCTTCGTTTGATTGCCTTTGCTATCAGATTCATAAATATGAAGTTCATTCCGATGCTCTTTGTCTGCTATTTTAAAAAATATTTGGCCATTCTCTTGGCGTTCAACGGCAATGAACTCTCCAGTTTTAGTAGCAAAACCCATCTGGGGCAGAGAAGGAAAGGCTTGAAGTTGCTCCCACAAATAGCGCTCCGTACTCTCCAATTCGTCTGGATTTAAGTATCCTAGGCGAAGGGCATTGGCATTCAATTGATTGACCCGAGGAGCTGTATCTAGGTATGTGTTGAGCTGCTGCTGGATGCGGGCCGTAATTTCACTCCGCAATTGGCTAGCAACTTCGTTGACTGCTTTTTGCCCGTTGCGTAAGGATAGCCAGCCTGTCAGCCCGACGGCGGCAAATATTTGCAAAACGAATGGGAATACTAAAATCAGGCGCAGGGACAGTTTTTTTTGAGAACGGTTTGACACAAAAGTGGTTGGAGAGGTGTGTGACATTGATTGGTGTTACTCCTGGGGTAACGAGTTGGCTGAAAAATCTAAGTGGAGAAGAGTGAAATGAGGCTGAGGAAATATATATAGAAAAGCAATCTATAAGAGTTAGTAAAAAGTTTGAGACAGTAACTTGCTTAAACAAGCATGGCTACTTACGTGTTTTCTGTGAGAGGGGTATAATAAGAGCTAACTCAAGATACTGACGCGCCTGATTTTTGCTAGCATTTGTAATTTTTTTTAGCTTTTAGGAAAGCCGTTAGCAATCATATCTAATACATTACTTGGTTTAGAGATATTTGTAGTATTTTTTAACTTTACTTTACAGATTGAGTCTAAAAAGTATCATTTCATCAAACTTGCATATATATTGATATAATATACGTCTAAAAAAATTGAGTCCTGTCGCTAAAAAAAATGACACGCCAGGCCGCTGAGAACCCTAACGGCGGTCTAACTAACTACTGCGCTGAATATTTGATGCACAGCCCTGCAGATGACACTTGTAGACAATGCCGATCGCACATGAAAGTTTACAATTTCAGTAAGTTTCATTTGCAGGAGTTACAGCAGGGTAATTGCTAATTGCTAATTGGGGAAGAAAAAAATCAGTAAAGCGGTGGAGCAGAGGGAATTATGATACAGGATATGTCTGAGAAATATTTTTTTAATTCAGGGAAATTATCTAAGCTTAATCGTGAATTTGGTATTAGAGGTAAACACATGGCTGGCAAGGATTTTAAGGTTCTTCAAATCCGAGAGGCTAGGGTTTGTCATCAGTTGATGTCAAGGAAGGGAAAGGAGAGGTACAGCCGACTAGAAGGATTTGATCGCCATGACAAGTCGCCGTTATGCCCTACGGGATTAACAGTGGGAAAGGATCAAAGATTTTGTTGCGCGGAGGTGAAGGTTCTGTGGGTGGGACAGTCTGCTTACAATTGGTTGTTCGTGGAAGCGGTGTTGTACCGCTACCGAGGGGGCATCGCGTGGGGAGACACGCCCTAACGCGGGGCTATCCGTTGCAGTTCTTTGGCTTGTTCTAAAATTTTCTCGAAGTCTTCTTCGCTCAACCGCTGGATGTAGTTGATTTTGAACTCTTCGAGGAAATCACACAGCAAGATTTGTATTTCTTGCCAGGTTTGCTGCTGTTGCAGTTCGGCTCCCAAAGCTTGCCCGAAATGTTGGACTAGCTGGCTTGAGAGTTTAGTACCTACGGGGTCTTCGCTGGCGATTTTGAAGGCCTCGTAGGCATCTTGGGGGCCGAGGGTGACTAATTTTGAGAGTTCTGCAACTAATTGCTGTGCTAGCTGTTCGGGCAGGTTTCCCATGCCGGGTACTTGCTTCCATCCTTGATAGAGGGGGGATTGTTTGAGGAAGGTTTCAATATTGTACCGGAGGAGGGCTTCTAGGTCTGGCTGGAGTTGGGGCAGGACTTTGTAGACGGTTATTTGGACTAGATGGGTGGCGATCGCTTCTATTTCATTGATATTGTTGATGTCTAGATAGCGCTGTTTTTTAGATTGAAATAGTTGACGCGCCAGTTCGCCTGTAGTAATTGATTGTTGCATCTGGTTGATGAGTTGAATTACTACTACTTCGGTCAATTCTTGGGCGAAGTTGGCGACGAAACCTCGGCTGATTTGGGTGCGTATGGGTTGGAGATCCGGCATTTTGGCTTGGTGGATGCGAATTGTGACGGGTAATATTCGCAACAGACGCCAGAATGGGAGCAGCAGGAAGATGTCGTACCATCGCCAGAGCATGGCTGATCGCCAAGTAACGCTGCGGTGGCGGCGGCTGATCAAGTAGGTACGGGCTAGAAATTCGATCGCGAATATGGCAATGAATGGCAGGTCGATTAGCCAGAAGTTATCGGTGAATTCGCCGTTGTCTCCGATGGCGCGGTAATAGTTGGTGGCGATTAATGGCTTGATTTTGGAGTCAAACCACTGGATTTCTTTTTGCCAGTCTTGTTTGTTTAAATAGTCTTGGCTCCAAAATCTTTGGAATGATTGTTTAGCGGAGTCTTGTGGATTCGGGACGCGATCGCGCATCCGGTCTTTGATTTTTTCTAGGGTGCCACTTTTTGATGCTACTCGAAAGGGATCTTCGTCGATCATTTTCGCGCTCAAATTGTTTATTTCCTGCAATTTGGCTGCTACTTGGGGAGAGGGCAATCCTGTTTGCACTACTTGAATTTTTAGTTCTTCTAAGGTTTCCAGATATTGCTGGGTGTCTCGGTGGGGTTTAATTCCTTTAAATGGGTCGTATACTTGAGTTAAAACTGGCAGTTGCCGGAGGTAGAAATCTCGCCCGGAGACGTAAGTTATGTCAAATAATACTAGGCTTAAATTTCCTAGGGCGACCAGTGCCATGAACCGCTCGAACCAGGGGACTTTTGGTGATTTTATGCGGGAGTTTGGAGTTTGAGAGGGCTGTAGTTTTGGTGTCACTGGCGGTTCCTAATTAAGTAGACCGATCGAAATAGATGTAACTGGTAATAGCTGAAAAAAGAAAACAGGGAAAACTGGCTACTTGTCGGGGATCGCTCGGATTGCGATCGCGGAAGCTAGTCTTTATTTTAACGTGCGTTTGTTGGGGAGTTTTGGATTGTTGATTCCGCCTGGTTAACTAATAAATTATGCTGCTAAAATATTAAAGCCCATCGAAGTTGACGGAAGCTGTGGCTCCCGTTAGTGTGCTTCTCTCTGGCAATAAAATTATATCTCAGGCGGAATCCTCAGTTTTTTTGGCGTTGCAGAGTTCACGGGGCTGGTAATAAATTACTATTTCTGTTTGAGCTGGTGGCTTTTTGACCGCTAAATCAAATGTATTGCACGGAGGGGAGTCTAAGGTTAGATGTGGACTTCGAGTTTGAGGTCAAACCCTCAAGAGAGTTATACTTGCTCAGGGGCAGTCTGGCGAGAGCGACCCCTCTGATCGCGAGGGTGGCTGTCGCCTCCGTAAGGTTCGAGGTTTCGCCTCCACAAAAACCAGCTAGCGATCGGACTCTTGAATAATATAAAACCCTTCCTACTAATTTTGTTCGCATTTTTTTAATATATGACATACTGCCTTAATCTCGATTGCCCAAGAGACAAGCGTCAGAACCCACCAGGCACAAACTATTGTCTTAATTGTGGTTCAAAGCTGCTGCTAAAAGACCTTTATGCAGCAACTGAACCGCTGCGAGATGGGGGATTTGGCAGGACTTTCCGAGCTGTTAATCATGGAAAATTTGAGGAATTGTGCGTGATTAAACAGTTGTCACCCCCTCAAGAATTTCAGCGGAAACCGGGTCATTTTAAAAAATATGTTCGACTGTTTGAACAAGAGGCAAGGCGGTTATACGAACTGAAGCACCCGCAAATTCCTCAGTTAATTTCTTATTTTGAGGAAGATGGGCGCTTGTATTTAGTCCAAGAGTTTATTGATGGCAATAATTTAAAGGATGAGTTAGATAAGTACGGTGCTTATAGCGAAATTAAAACTTGCGAACTGCTGTTAGATTTGTTGCCTTTATTGAAGTTTGTTCACGACCGAAATGTAATTCACCGCGATATTAAGCCTGAGAATGTGATCCGCCGAGCTCGCGATCGTAAGTTAGTGCTGATAGATTTTGGGGTTTCTAAACAGGTAGTAGCTGCGGCTCCGACCAAAACAGGAACTAAGTTGGGAACTCCTGGCTACGCGGCTCTAGAACAACGTCACGGTAGGGCTGTTCCTGCTAGCGACCTTTATAGTTTGGGGGTGACTTGTATTCGCTTGCTGACTTCTGTTATGCCTTATCTGGATATCTACGGCGACATTCACGATGACCTTTACGATCCGCTTGAAGGCCGATGGCTTTGGAGGGAGGCTTTGCCAAAAGGAACACAAATTAGCGAGGATTTAGGTCAGGTTTTGGATAAGTTGATTCAGGAATATGTTAAAGATCGCTACAAATCGGCTGTGGAAGTTTTGGATGCTTTAAAACCTCCTGTTGTTGTTGTCCCCGTGCTGGAAAAGTCGCAGCAGGCAACTGTTGTTAGTCCTTCGGTTCCGACTCAACCTGTGACTGATTCTCCGCTAGTTTCTGTGAATTTAGAGTCGGAAAAAGGTATTGATTATTCTCACTTGGCAAGGCTGCTGGCTGCTAAAAATTGGCGTGGTGCTGATGAGGAAACTTCTGTGAAAATGCTGGAGGTGATGCAGCAAAATTCACGGGGTTATTTGAGTGAGGAAGATATTAGGAAGTTTCCAGCTAAGGATTTGCAGACTATCGATCAACTTTGGGTGCGGCACAGTCACCGCAGATTTGGTTTTTCTGTGCAAAAGGGTTTGTGGCTCAAGTTGGGGGGAAAGCCTGGTGTTTATGATGCTACAGTCTGGGAGAAGTTTGGCGATCGAGTGGGCTGGCGGGTTAACAGCCAGTGGGTATACTATTCGGAGCTGAATTTTACTTCTAAAGCAAAGCCTGGACATTTGCCGGGGGGGACTGTTTTTGGGTGGGAAGGCGGGGTTTTGTGCGGTGTTTTGGGTTTGGGTGGGATCTGGTTTCTGCTGTCGCGACGGGATTTGTAGAAGGAAGGTAGAAGGTAGAAGGCAGAATTTATTAGTCAGGCTGCACCCCAAGCGAAGTCGAAGTGTTAGTCATGAAATAGTTTTGAGTTAGGAATTAAAGAGTTAACAAGTTTTGAGTTTAATCATCTGTTATGTAGAAAATAGCTCTAAAAAAAGCGAAAAATAAGATATAATCCCAAACCCTTTTTTTTGTGCTATGTTCTTAGAGAAAGGCAAGTTTGCAAAGTCAAAAGCCAGTCCTCGGCGGTGGCCAACCATGGGGACTGGCTTTTGCTCCAATTTACCAAGGAGATTTATTTAGTATGTTGCAAGAAAAACGTCTCAAGCCGTGGACTATAGTTCGCTCGCTTCCAAATGTGGAAAAGGTGGTTGTGGGCGAGTTTCGCAGTTGGTCTGATGCAGACGGTCACTTGAAAATTCTCAAGCGGATGGTGCCGGCGGATCGATTGAGTGTTGTGTTCGATCCGGTAGTTCAAGCGTAACGTCGCTGGTAAATTGATCAGCGTGCGATCGCTCTGTGAGCTAAGCGAGATCCTCTTTTTTTAGATACTGTTTTTTTACATAAAAAATGATCCCGCTAAAAAGGATCTCGCAATTTGAATCATTGTCCTTAACTGCGGCGAATTTCAGTAATTTGGTCGGCAACATCCAAAATTCTTTGGGGCATGGATGGCCCGGTAAAAATCATATCCAAATGATGCGGCTTGCTGTCAATCAATTCCACCACTTCAGCTTCGGGAATCAGGCCCAAATTAACCGCTAAACTCAATTCATCGAGAATAACTAGGGCATAACGGCCTTCGCGGACCGCATTTTGAACATACACCCACAATTGTTCGATCGATTGCGTCTCAAGCTCATCTAAATCGGCATTCTCAATGCAGCGGGGCAAATCGCACCGCACCCAATCTAAATTTTGCCCCAGCCGCACCGGATGCTGATGCCCTTGATTTATTCCCCCTTTGAGGAACTGCACCGCTAGCACCGGAGCTCCCTGTCCTGCAATTCTGAGGGCCTGAGCCATGACACTGGTAAAAAAGCAGCGGTGCGGGCCTGTAAAAACTTGCACCAGCCCTTGAACTGTGTAGGGCAAGCTGTGGGTTAAATTGAGTTTAGGGGTTTGTAACTGAGCAACCATAGGGCAATATTTAATCAGCAACTAAGTCTTGAGTGCAGCTCCGACCTTGGGGCGGCTGAAGCCTGCTTGACAATATATAGTGTACTGGGCCGAGTGCACATCCGATCGAACGCTAGATATACAAGTTGTCAAAAGCTCGCGGCAGTGGCATTCGCAGTCGTTTGTTGGATTTTTGAACTCAAGCAAGCACTTAGGGAGAAACCGGTTTTTTTACCAAAATACGGTGGGGAGGGCCCCAGTTAGATAGTTAGAGGGTGAAAAAGCCAGGCGATGAGAGTCTTGGGAAGTCCAGGACTGTGAAGAAAAGGGGTAATCCTGCATAGTAATGATAATTGGGCGTTGCTTAATCACGGTATGAAAAAAATTAGTTGAAAATCCAGAAGCTTTGTGAATAATGGTTTGTATGACTTGCATATTTAGCCTTTCATACCGTAAATCAGCAACGCCGATAATTGGAAGATAAAACGGTTGACCGACCGTTATCAAAACCCTGATATTGCAGGACTACCCAATTAAAATATCCCCAGCCAGCCGACCGAGTGTCAATTGAATCGATGAAATCCGGAGGAGTAGTGGGAGCCACTTGATGAGTTTACTTGCTCTCAAGCAGGCTCGATCGAGTAGTTGACGATCGCACGAATAGAACACTCACTCATCCATACAACGCCCGCGAGCGCGGTTGTCAACTTGTGGGTGAATCTGACTCGTTGAGGCGATCGAAAGCAGGCGCTATCCGGCTGGCGGCTGGTGGTGCGGGTACGCTCGTGGGCACTGGCGTACCCTCCGCGGCGCGGCAGTGCTCGTCGTTCCACTCGCGCTCACTGGTTGCTCAGGCACAGGGTGATCGTCCTTCTCACCGCCTGCCAGTTGCCTAAGTCCTGTCAACAATGTTACTATCGGCATGATTTTTGTAGACAGTCATGATGAGTCTCTTTACTGAGCCGTGGCTAGCCAGGTTCTAGCAGCTTCAATTTGAGATCGCTCAAACACCTTCATCTTGAAAGGATAAATGCCGCTTGCAGCCTCAGCGATGGTTTGCAACCATTTCGCGTCAACTACGATCGCTGCGTGGGTGACATCGTTGATGCGTCGAATCTGCTGCAAATCACTCCAGAGCGCCATCGGGTCTATCCCTTCAAAAGTACGGATTTCTTCTAAGACTCGCAGCTTGTTATGCTTAGCAAAGTCAGCATCGGCCTTTGCAATGAGATGCTCAAAATCTGCTGCGGTGATTTTGCCTTCGACAACAATTTCGACAATGTTGTTATCTTGATTGTTCTTGTACTTCAGCCCTGACTTTTCAGTGGACGTAGGTGACTGCACAGGTGCGGTCAACAGCCATGCACGGGCTTCCTCAATTTGCGATCGCTCGAATGCCTTCACCTTGGCAGACAAAATGTTGCCAGCCGCAGCGGAAATTGTGCGAACCCATTCCGCATCTGCAACCACCGCCACATGAGTGAAATCGTTCACATGGTTCAGCCCAAACTGAGCATCTTTCCAGAGCGCGATTAAATCCATGCCCTCAAAACTACGAATTTCTTCCAGCAGCCTCAGCTTGCTGTGCTTCTCAATATCAGCCTTCATCTGGGCAACAACTCGATCGAAATCTGCTTCAGTAATTTTGCCTTCAACCGTGAGTTCGACAATGTTGTTGTTGGGGTTATTTCTGTACTCAATCATCAGATGTCTCCTTTAGTTAAGTTGTGGTTATGGTGTTTTTACGTAGTTGATTTTAGAGTGTTAAATGGCAACACCTTCTTGGGATAGAATTTTGGCGGTTGCTTTATTCAATTGTCTTTCAAGCTGCTCGTCTGCTAAAACCAGCCCTAACTCAGAGCGAATATCAGCGATGGCACGTGTCCAATTTTCCTCAAACCGATAAGTAAGTAAACAGGTTGCCTGCTTACCCAGTTCCTTACCTCTGCGGGCACTGGCAAAAATCGCCTGAGCCTGCATCGGCCTGAGCATCAAAAAAATCAACTTGATTAGGGGGTAAACCAGATTCAGGGCTTTGGTGTAGTTCTGACCTACAGTAAAGGCAAACACGCCTGCTTCACCGGGATAGCTGGTATCAAACCCCAGCAAAATATGAAAGATATCGTGGGTGACGGTGTATCGCAGTGCGAACGGATGACGCTCGGCTTCTATCCGCAAATCATCGCTGATTTCTAACGGTTGAATCCCGTTTTTGTGCATGTGCTGGGCGTACTCGTAGCCCAATGTGCCTTCAGGAAGTTGACTCAGTTGTGCTAAATCAATCTTGGGATAGTAACCTGAAACGTCCTGTAGTTGCACCAGCAGGTCAGGATTTGTACCCCATCCGTACAGTTCAGATTCGAGCAGCGCAGCGTCTCCGGTTTCTCCTTTTGTGAAGTAGTCTTTGTATGCTTTGATGAAGCGGTTGATGGTTGCCATGATGATGACCTTTTATAGTGTTTATCGGTTGGAAATATTGCTCGGATTTAAGCGGCGATTGTTTGTTGAATTTGACCTTTAGCTGCATTTCCAGTTTGTGTGCCTGCGAATTCGCTCTCTTTCAAAATCAGCCCCTGTTCAGCGCGAATATCAGCGATCGGACGCGCCCAGTCTTCTTCAAACCGATAGCTCAACAAGCATTCTGCCTGTTTGCCGAGAGCTTTGCCTCTGCGAATATTGGCGCGCATTTGCTGACTTTGAGCGCGAAAAATCAGTGGATATATATGCGTCATCACAGGCCCAAATGCGTTGAAAAGCTTGCTGTAGTCTTGAGCGATCGTAAATGCTGCTACACCCATTTCGCCTGCATAACTGGTGTCAAACCCTAGCAACACATGAAAGATGTCATGGGTAACGGTGTAGCGCAGCGCGAACGGACTGCGATCGGCTTCTGCCTGCAAATCGTCGCTGATTTCTAACGGTTGAATCCCGTTTTTCAACATATGTTGGGCATACTCATAGCCCAAGGTGCCTTCAGGAAGCTGGCGAAGTTGCTCGAGATCAATGCTGGGATAGTAGCCTGCAAGGTCTTGCATTTGAGCCACAATAGTGGGATTAGCACTCATCCCAAAAACTTCAAATTTGAGAAAGGCGATGTCTCCAGTCTGTCCGGATGTGTAATAGTCTTTAATTGCTTTGATGAAGCGTTTGATATTAGCCATGATTGTTACCTTCTGAAATGTCTTTGATGCGTTATGCAGTCGCGTTAGCGGCAGATGAAGAATTGCCTTGTACGACTAGAATGAGAAGTGCTTGAGTAAGGTGACTATTCAGCTTATGTGACTGCATAGTCATATCATATCAACCAAAGACCTATCTGTCAAGTGCAGCGTTGTTGCATTCTCTACAGACCTACTGAGTCTGAATTAGCGTTTGCCCGCTTCTATTCGAGTCAAGGGATTTTCAAACCATACAAACCGCTGTGGGAAAGGCATTGAAATACCTTCGCGGTCGAAGGCTTTTTTTAAGCGCAGTCGAAACTCGCGATCGACGATCCATTGCTGTCGTGGCGCTGTGCGAATCCAAAGCCGGATGGTAATACTGTTGTCACCAAAGGCATCAACCCCTAGCACTTGGGGCGACGCTAAGATGAATGATTGCCATGCTGGATCTTGGCTCAAAGGCGGCTTGGCAGAATCTTTTTTAATTTGGGCACGAACAAACGGTTTTATGTCAACTCTGAATCTAAGTTTTCAGTTTTGGGTGTGAACAGAAGATACAGGCAAGGAATAACCACCAACGCAATCAGCGTGGCGGCAAGCAAGCCGAAGATAATGGCACCACACAACGGCATCCAGGTTGGATCGCTTAACGCAAGCGGAATCAATCCAATGATGGTAGTGATGCTAGTTGTAAGAACCGGACGGAGACGATCGGCAGCGCCTCGTGCGGCTGCTTGTTTGACCTTCATCCCGTCTTGCTGATAGCTATTCATCGTATCGACCATGACGATCGCGTCATTCACCACAATCCCAACCAGCGCAATCACGCCGATAAAGGCAGTAAACGAAAACGGAATGCCCACAAGAAAGAAGCCGCCAACGGTGCCAATGAGAGCAAATGGAATTGCCAGTAGAATGATAAACGGCTGTCGAAATGAGCCTAGTTGCAATACCAGCACTGCAAAGACTAAGAAAACAGCAATTCCCAACGCTTGACCGGCTGAACCGAAGGTTTCTGCTTGATCTGCGGTTTCGCCCCCAAAGCTGTAGTTATAGCCCTGTGACCACGATCGCTTCATTTCTTGTAGCTTCGGTTCCAAATCTGCCAGAATCTCACCTACAGTGCGATTTTCGTTCTTCGCCAGCACGGTTGCTGTCCGTTGTCCGCCGCGTCGAGTGACTAAAAGCGGTGCTTCTGCCTGAACTGTATCTACAACCGCCCCGGCTGGAATCACTTTCTTATCCGAGTTGTTGGTAAAGAATCGGACTGCAAGCAGTTCATCGCGGCGGGTCGGACCACCTACTCTGCCGTTTCGAGATGCCCAAGCGGTACTGAGACGGATTTCCAGGTCTTCTTGATTGCCGCCGATCGCATAGTCTCCCACATCGATCGATCGGGTGTAATACTGTGCCTGCGATGCCAGTTCGTCTTCACTCAGGTTGTAGAACGAAAGCGCCTCACGTTTGGGAATCAGCCTGAGATCCTGTTCCAAAGCGCCTAAGTTATCGCGCACGTCGGTTGTACCCGCAACTTGCCTGAGTGCCATCTGCACTTCTTGGGAGACTTGCCGGAGTTCATCTAGATCGCTACCCGTAATCTCGATCTGAATCGGGTCGCCACTTTGCCCCGATTGTTGAGCATTAAGAACCAGCGTTGCACCGGGATATTGGCGAATTGCGATTTGTAGCTCATTACGGAGTGTATCCAGATATTCAAACGAGATTTGCTCGCGCTTGTCTTTCGGCACGAGGATGCCTGAAAATCCGAGCAGGTAGCTGCCTTCACCTGGCTGTAGTTCGCCAGAAGCGACTAAATTACTGCGTTGCCCCACATACTTAATGACGCTCTCAATGTTCTGCTTTTCGCGCAGTATTTTGCCAAAGTCATCGGCAACTCGTTGAGAGACATCCAGCGTGGTTGTGGGTGGCATCTCGATATTGACGCTAAAGTTGCGCTGGTCGCTTTGGGGAAAGAACTCGATCGGAATACGGCTGAACGTTGACATGACGCAGAAGAAGATCACGATCGTACCAATCACCCATGCCCAGGCAACCTTTTTATTTTTAACGGTGTGATTGATGCTCCAGCGCGCCCAGCGATCGGAAGCGACTTCGCTCATGCGATCGACGCGAGATTTCTTTTCAACGCCTTTGACATTGCCCAACAGATAGCGAGAGAGGGGAACATCAATTAGAATCGCGATCGTAAAACTCAATATCAAGCAAATAATTGCTGTATAGGGCAGCAGTTGAATAAACTTGCCTAACGTACCGCTAATGGTTAAGAGAGGGAACAATGCCAAAATTGTAGTTAGCTGTCCCGAAAAAGCAGCAGGCGCATAGGTTTTGACGGTCTTCAAAGCGGCTTGATTAAAGCTCAAACCTTGAGCAAAGATGAACTCGTGCATCCCTTCCATCATCAGGATGAACACATCAACTAGAATGCCCAATGCCAGCACCATGCCGATGAGTACCATGTTGTTGAGCGTTTGTCCGGTTAGCCACAGGACTGCCAGTGTTCCTAAAAACGTCAAGGGAATCGAAAGTCCAGCAATCAAAGCTTCACGCCAGGACAGAGCGACGAATAGAATGGCAAACACTGCTGCCATTGACTGCAACGCATTGGTAAACAAATTGCCCAACTGTTCCCAAATAATGTCTGCTTCGTTAGCGATAATGCTGTACTCTAATCCGCTCACCCAAGCATTGGGATCTTTCTTAATTTGCTCCATTGCAGCGAGAACGCGATCGATTACCTCGATCGAATCCTGTCCCGGCACTTTTTTGATGCCGACGCTAACAACAGGCTGATAGTCTTTGCCCTCTGTGCTGATGAAGGCGCGGGTTTGTTCTTGCTCTAGTTCTCGGTTGACCGTGGCAAGTTCTTCGAGGCGTACCACTCGTCCTTCTAGCCGCGTGATGGGGAGTTCTCGTAAATCTTTGAGTTCCCGAAATCGACCGTAAAAGCGCACTTGCGACCCGATCGCATCACTTTCGATCGCAGCTAAGGGTACATCTCGATTCGCATTGCGAATTTCAGTCGCAACTGTGGTGGGTGAAATGCCCAGATTCGCCAAGCGAAACGGGTCCATCTGAATACTGACTACCTCTTCACGAGCACCGCCCAGATTGACTTCGCTCACTCCTGCCACTCGTTCTAAACGGTCTTGAATCCCTTTAGCAGCTTGAGAAATTACCGTCGGGTCGATGTTGCCGAACAGCGCCAGCGTCAGAATTGGGGCATCATTCACCGAAGACTGCCTGACCACGGGCTGTTCAGCGTTCGCGGGGAGCTTCGATTCTGCTTGAGAAACGGCTTGGCGCAACTCTTGGACTGCCTTGTCCGGATCGGCTTGTGAGTTGAACTCCACACTGATGACAGAGTAGCCCGTATAGGAAGCACTCTGAATTTTGCTGACGTTTTCGACCGAAGTGATTTCGGTTTCTATTTTGCTAGTGACCTGTTGCTCGATCGTTTGAGGATCGGCACCGCCCCAGGTCGTCGTCACGCTGGCAACCGCGATATCGATATCAGGGTTGGACTGCTTCGTCATGGAGAAATAGCCTAACCCGCCACCGACCACCATCAGCAGACTGAGTAGGATGGCAAAAATCGTGTTGAGAATAAAAAATCGAGCCAGACCGGAAGGCTTCTTGGAGGTGGGAGGTTGAGAATCGCTCTGAGGCTGATGACCGTTTGGGTCAGCGCGATCGACCTCTGATAAAGGTTTGAGTTCGCTCATGACTACTTTTGATTCCCTTCAACGACCTGAACTGACGCGCCGTTAACGAGGCGATTTTGTCCCTCAGTGACTACCAAATCTCCGGCTGCAACCCCTTCTTTAATTTCTTGCTCAGCAATTCCGGTAATGCCTAGCTCGACCTGTCGCTGTTCGACCACCCCCTTTTGAGCGACAACAAACACGTAGGGAACCCGATCGCGCCGCACGATCGCATTCAGGGGAACAACAACAGCATCAGCGTTTTCTGCGATCGCAATCCACGTTAAGACCTGTTCGCCGTGCCGTACAGCATTGGTTGTCGTCGGATTCAGCCTAATTTTGGCTTCGATCGCGCGTCCGCCCGGACTAATCGCCGGATTTACTGCAAAGACTTCACCCTTGGCGCGGGCATTCGCCGTTAGCGCTTCGCTACCGCTAGTTTGGGGTGAAGCCGTCGCCAGGGCGGATTTTGAAGCCACGAGAGCCTCTTGCCCCGATCGTACTCGTTCGCCATTCGTCCCCGGCAACTCAACCTGCACTTCGTAGCGGCTCGGATCGATGATCACCATTGGAATCCGCTCTAAGATACCCTGATAGTCGCCGCCCAGTTGAGAACTGACAGATTGCGGCGTAAAATATTCTCCTTCTGAGATGTTGAGGTAGGCAACAATGCCATCGAAAGGAGCCACAATGCTGGCTTTTTCAAGGGCAACTTTGGTTTGCCAAAGGCGGGATCGGGCGGTCTTAATGCTAGATTGCTTTGCCTGCGCCTGTTTTCGTGCCGCGCTCACCTGTGCCTGTGCTGATAAAACCTGTTGCTGTGCCGATTCTATCCCTGCACGCGCCGTTTGAATCTGGGTTTCAGCTTCAGTCAAAGTGTTTCGGCGTTGGTCAAGCTCTATTTGAGGGGCAGCCCCTTCATTGACCAAATAGCTGTAGCGATCGACATTCGTTGCTGCGAGCTTGCGACCGGATTGTGCATTTCGCAGTCGCGCTTGCGCTTCCTGTACCTGAGTGCGGGCTTGCGCGACTTGTGCCTGAACTCCTGCAATGTCTGCGTTCGCCGCCGCTTGCTGTTGCTGTGCTTCGGAAACAGCAGCTTCGGCTTGACGCACATCTGCGACTAAGTTGCGATCGTCCACACGGGCAAGCAGTTCGCCCTTCGTGACGGGATCGCCTTCGCGGAGTCTGCGTCCATCCCGATTCGCAATGTACGTGACATCGCCTTCGGTGTTAAACGTCATGTGCTGATATTTGACGGCTGTGACAGTTCCTTCACTAGAAATCCAAGCGCGAATCGGTACTTGTTTTGCGGCAGCGGTTCGCACCGATAACGCCGCCGTTTCGGTGACGGCGGCAGGTTCATTGCCTCGAAAACGAGTGACTGTAACTCCTCCGATCGCCACGACGAATCCCAGCACTGGCAGCAGCCACCAGTATTTTGCGATCGCCGATTTCTTTTTCTTGGAAGGGAGTTCAGTTGTAGCAGTTCGATCGAGGCTTCCGATCGTGTCTGAAGCGAGTTCAGCAGGTTTCGGCTCGACAGTCACGATCGTGACTTCAGGCCCAGATGAGCTTGGAGGTGATGGAATGGGAGGTTTATCTTGGAAGGTCATGAGGTAGATACCGTAGGGTGAATAAAAAACGGATTATTAAACAATTTGTTAGATTGATATGCCTCGATCATTGCTCGGAGAGAATGCTTTAATACCCCAGCGATCCAAAAGTTATTAAAGCTTGGTGTCGGACGAACGACCCATTCCGTGTTCTAGGACGCCAATCAAGTCATCAAAAACTTGTTCAACGACCTGCATATCCAACTCAGGCACTCCAGCTTCAGTCAGTTGCTCTGAGTTCAAGCTCAGTCGCCCTGGAATGAAGTCCCGCAAGCCGTCTGCCAGCGCACTGATGACGAAGGCAGCAAAATCTGGATCGATACCAGGATCGATATCTCCTCGATCGATTCCTTGCTTTACCAGGCCGTGAACGTACATTAGAGACACGGATTGAGTTCGCTTTAACACTTCATCCCGGAAGGGCACATCGCCATAAACGGCACGATTGATAATTTGACTCAAGGCTGGGTGAGACAAGTCGAACTGAGCGCTTTCTCGAAATAGCCAGCGCAAGTAAGGAAAGAATCCCATCTCCAATCCCGGAGGTTTGGCCTGCTGTAGAAAGTCAATCTTCTGCTGATGGGCGAGATCGACTAGGTATAGATAGAGGTCTTTCTTATCCTCAAAGTATTGATAGAAGCTGCCTTTGGCAATCTTTGCCTGCTTGACGATGTTGGAAATGGAGGCAATTTTATAGTCGTGGCTAGCGAATTGGGCGATCGCCAACTTCACAATGGTTTGACGCTTCGCTTCAGGTAAATTAAAAAAAGTTTGGGTTGGCATTAGCAGCAACAACAAAGGTTTTCTAGATGACTGACCAGTTATATGACCGATTAGTCACATCCTAGAGCAAAACCTTCACGCTGTCAAATCAAGCTGCCTCCGACTGATACCAATTTCATGAAGTGCCGCTACAAATGCGGGTTCTGTTTTATAAAGTTCGATGTCTAAAACAAAAATACTAACTGTAGCACTATTTTATGAAATTAATATCAGATACTTCTCATTTCTTGAAAATTTTGTTGTGATGAGTCTTTCAGTCGGTTTCAACTCACATCTTGCACCATTCTCAAGAACAGGCTGTCCGGCCTGTTCCACAAAAGATGAATTTTCTTGTGGGGTGGGCATCCTGCCCGCCCATAAAAAGCTTGTTGACAATGGTGCATCTCAGTTTCAACCGAATGCAAGCTCTCTCGACGGGGGTTGAAACGAACGGCGGACTTTCGGGTCGGCGCGAGAAGTTTCGCTAAACTACCGATACTAATTTCACAAAGTGCCGCTACAAATGCGGGTTCTGCTTTATAAAGTTCGATGTCTAAAACAAATATACTAACTGCAGCGCTGGTTTATGAAATCGGTATAATTCCTGTCCAATTTACCAAGCAGATATGTTTACTGTGTTGCCAGAAAAATGTCTCAAGCCGTGGACTGTAGTTCGATCGCAGCCAAATGTGGAAAAGGTGATTGTGGGTGAGTTTCGCAGTTGGTCTGATGCAGACGGGCACTTGAAAATTCTCAAGCGGATGGTTCCGGTCGATCGATTGAGTGTTGTGTTCGATCCGGTAGTTCAAGCGTAATGTTGTTGCTAAATTGATCAGCGTGCGATCGCTCGAGTGAGCTAAGCGATCGCCTTTTTTTTTACATAAAAAATGCGATCGCTAAAAAGGCGATCGCAACTTGAATCATAGTCCTTAACTGCGGCGAATTTCAGTAATTTGGTCGGCAACATCCAAAATTCTTTGCGGCATGGATGGCCCGGTAAAAATCATATCCAAATGATGCGGCTTGTTGTCAATCAATGCCACCACTTCGGCTTCTGGAATCAAGCCCTAATTAACCGCTAAACTCAATTCATCGAGAATAACTAAGGAATAACGACCTTCGCGCACCGCATTTTGAACATACTGCCACAATTGTTCGATCGATCGCGTCTCCAGCTCATCTAAATCGGCATTATCAATGCAGCGTGACAAATCGCAGCGCACCCAATCTAAATTTTGCCCCAGCCGCACCGGATGCTGGTGCCCTTGATTAATTCCCCCTTTGAGGAACTGCACTGCTAGCACCGGAGCTCCCTGTCCTGCAATTCTGAGGGCCTGAGCCATGACACTGGTAAAAAAGCAGCGATGCGGGCCTGTAAAGACTTGCACCAGTCCTTGAACTGTGTAGGGCAAGCTGTGGTTTAAATTTAGTTTAGGGGTTTGTAACTGAGCAACCATAGGGCAATATTTAATCAGCAACTAAGTCTTGAGTGCAGCTCCGACCTTGGCGTGGCTGAAGCCTGCTTGACAATATATAGTGTACGGGGCCGAGTGCACATCGGATCGAACACTATATATACAAGTTGTCAAAAGCTCGCGGCAGTGGCATTCGCAGTCGTTTGTTCGATTTTTGAACTCAATTAGCACTTAGGCAGAAACGGGGTTTTTTACCAAAATACGCTGTGGAGCTTGACATTTATACAGTTATAGAGTGAAAAACCAAGGTGATGAGAGTCTTGCTGTGTCCAGGGCTTTTAAGAAAAGGTACGCACATCGCGTAAAATTTGAATGTCGCGGCACTAGGAGCAGAGACTGTGAGAGTGGTGATTCTGGGAGGGCCAGGAGCGGGGAAGGGAACTCAGGCTGAACTACTGTGCAGCAATTTGAGCCTTCCTTTGCTGGCTGTGGGGGACATTCTACGGGAGGCGATCGCAGAAGACACAGATTTAGGCAAGCTGGCGGTGTCTTATGTCGAAAGAGGGGAATTAGTTCCCGACGCAACTATGATTCAATTCTTTCGTCGCCGACTGCTGCTGTGGGATGTCTTTAATGGCTGGGTGTTGGAGGGCTATCCGCGAACGGCTTTTCAAGCTGAGGAGTTGGATTTTTTATTAGAGGATTTGGCGCAGGAGCTAGATTGGGCAGTTTGGCTGAAAGTGCCGATCGAGGTTTTGCTCAGCAGGTCGATCGAGCGCGATCGATCGGATGACCACCCTGAAATTTTACAGCGTCGCCTCGATTTGTTCCACGAACGCACTATTCCTCTTTTAGAGTATTACGAACACCGCAACAAATTGTTAACTATTGATGGCGATCGATCGCCAGAACAAGTCCAGCAGGATATTCTCCAATTGATCGAGGCTAAAGGTCAATACTCATAGCATTTTAGATTTTACATTTTAGATTGAATGACTGCATATTTAACGAATCCAAAAAGACCGGAAGATTAATACCAAATTTTCAATTGTTAATTCCAATTACCCAGTACCCATCACCTAAATATTATGTCTTTCCAGCGTCCTGATGGCAGACAACCAAATCAAATTCGTCCGATTAGTTTCGATCGACAGTTTACCAAATTTGCTAGCGGTTCCGTACTCGCAAAAAGTGGCGATACTCAGGTACTTTGCAGTGTTACAATCAAGCCGGGAGTGCCGAGATTTTTGGAGAATACCGGACAAGGTTGGCTAACAGCGGAATACCGAATGTTGCCTGGTTCTACGCCGCAGCGACAAGAGCGGGAATTTATGAAATTATCGGGACGGACTCAAGAGATTCAGCGCTTGATTGGGCGCAGTTTGCGATCGTGCTTAGATATGCAACTATTGGGCGAACGCACAATACTTGTAGATGCGGATGTTTTGCAAGCGGACGCGGGGACTCGCACCACTTCAATTACTGGCGGGTTTGTGGCTGTGGCTGATGCTTTGAATAAGTTGGTGCAAAAAGGTGATTTAGTGCGATCGCCCATGATTCGTCAAGTGGCGGCCGTGTCTGTCGGACTTTTGGAAGGCGAGCCATTTTTAGATTTGAATTATCTTGAAGATGTGGCGGCTGAAATTGATTGTAATGTGGTAATGAATGGAGATTTGAATATTATTGAAATTCAGGGAACTGCGGAAGCAGGAAGTTTCAGTCGGAGTCAGTTAAATCAAATTTTGGATGTGGCAGAAACTGGGATTCAAGAATTGCTGGAGGCTCAGCGGCAAGCTTTGGTGGAGTAGGGATACGGCATTGCCCATTGGTGTTAAATTAAGACTAAAATCCTGGATAAATCTCGTTTTTACCTGAGTCTCGATCCCCCTAAATCCCCCTTAAGAAGGGGGACTTTGAGAAGATTCCTGTCCCCCCCTTCGTAGGGGCGGTGCCCCCGTGCCCGCCCTTGGCTAGGGGGGATCGGGCTTAACTGAACCGTATTGATTTATATATCCAAAACTAAATTTCATCGCTCTTACCTATTGCCTTTCGCACTTTCTCAACTTGGTTAGGTGCTTCCATTTCTTTGAAGAGTCGAATCGCCTCTTGAAACGCAGTCTGACTCTTCTCGGCATCACCCATCTTTTGGTAAGTTAAGGCAAGCTGATAATGAGCCTCGGCTAGATCGCATTTAGCGCCGATTTTGTCTAGAAGTGCGATCGATTCTGAATGATGGGAAATCGGGAGCATCCCATTAAGGAAGTAAGTATTTATACTTAGTTTAGAAACAGGTAAAATGTTAAAAAATCACACC
>NZ_JAUBRI010000053.1:54855-55579 GCF_036701795.1 Microcoleus sp. N9_A1 | reverse complement strand
TCTTGCACCATTACTGCCTTTATTCGTCCGAAAATCCATACCGTGTTTACTTCAACCACTGATTCAGCAAGCCCTATTTAAATATCTCTTAATTAGGTCTTGAAGAGATAATTTTTAATATTTATTCACATATAACCGGTGGATTCTGCGAGGGTAAGTTTGTATCGGGAGAATAGTGACAAGCGGGTTTCTAGTGCGATCGGGCTCCATTCTCAATAATCTTCAATCAACCGGGTTTATTGACCACAAAAGAAACCCGGTTTCTGAGGCGCTTGGCAATAGAAATCAACCGGGTTTCTGAGGATGAGTCCGTAAGTTCTGCGTAAAAATTAGCCTTTAGCCTGGGGGCCAGTTCATCTGCCGTCCGCCGAGAATGTGAAGGTGCAGGTGGTCTACAGTTTGGCCGCCGTCGCTGCCGCTATTAATGACGACGCGATAGCCGTTGCTAAGTCCGAGTTGTTCTGCTACCCGCTTGACAGTCAGCAGCAAGTGTCCCATGAGAGCATGATCTCCCGACTCGGCATCGGCTAATTTGGCAATAGGCTGTTTGGGAATGACGAGGATGTGGACGGGTGCTTGCGGATGGATATCTCGGAACGCGAGGGCCAAGTCGTCTTCATAAACGATGTCTGCGGGAATCTCTTTGCGGATGATTTTGCTGAAAAGCGTTTCTTGAGTTGTCATGGGTATTAACGAAGGAAGTTCGGCAACGGATTCTGTAACG